>NZ_JBBEGC010000057.1:0-47543 GCF_037401995.1 Saccharothrix sp. CCNWYY140 | reverse complement strand
CTGCACCCGGGGAAATCTGTGGTAGCCCTTCGGGCAGGCCATACGGGGATGACACAAGCAAGAAGCCCAGGTAGAGGAGTGCCGTGCGGCAGCTTCGTGAAAAACCTGGCGCGCGCGGGTGAGTCGGCGCAAGCGCGCGGTAGGCGAGAGGAAACCCTGGGCTTGTGCGGCCATGTGGGTGGTGGGGGCGGTCTGACTGGCGGTTGGCCTGTCTCAGTCCGATAATCGCCACGTGACCACTCCCCGTGACGAGGACCGCACGGACGCGATCCCCACCGCACCCATCCCGGAGGGTCCTCCCCCGGTGGGTCCGACGGCCGTGGACCGGCAGCCCGAGAGTCGGTTGACGCCTGACAAGGGTGCGCCTGCGCCTGGGACCACCAAGATCAAGTCGACTCGGATCAGCGGCACGTGGGTGGCGGTGCTGGCCTCGATCGTCGTCTTGATCTTCCTGCTGGTCTTCATCCTGCAAAACCTGACCGATGCCACGATCCACTTCTTCGGCATCGCGGCGACCCTGCCGTTGGGTGTGGCGCTCTTGTTCGCCGCCATCGGTGGGGCCGTGGTGGTGGCGCTGGTCGGCGCAGCCAGAATTCTCCAGCTGCGCCGCCAGGCCAAACGAGGGCTGCGCGCCTCCAACCACTAAGCCGAGCCTTCAACCACTAAGCCGAACAAGGACCGCCGTTCAGCGTGAAGCCGGTGGGATTGACGTTGCTGCCCTGCCAGCTCGCCTGGAATCCGAACTCCACCGAGCCACCCGCCGCGATGGTCCCGTTCCAACCCTCGTTGGTCACCGTGACAACGGCGTCGGTCTGCGACGCCTTGCCGTTCCACGCGTTGCTGATCACCTGTCCGCTGGGGAAGGTGAACTTCAACGCCCATCGTGAAAGCGCGTTCACGCCCGTGTTGGTGATCTTCACCGAGGCCGTGAACCCCCCAGTCCACTGACTGGAGACCTTGTAGTCCACCTTGCACGTCACCGGCGGCAGCGTGGTGGTGCTGGTGGTGGTCGTGGTGGTCGTGGTGGTTGTGGTGCTGGTTGACGTCGACGTGGAGGTCGTCGGGGACGGACCCACGGGGTCGGCGTACAAGATGCCGCGCCCGTTCGCGCCCAGGTAGACCCGCCCGTACACCCGCGGATCGCCGGTGATCGCCTCGCCCATGTTCCCGAACTGGTGCCGGTCGTCGTTGATGCGGACCCAGTTCGCGCCCACGTCGTCCGACCGGTAGACCCCGTTCCCGGACCCCAGGTTCGCCACCGCGTACAGGGCCGGGTACGTCTTGCCCTCCGCGGCCTTGCCGAAACCGATGTTCACCGCCGAGGTCACGCTGGCCACCCGAGCCACCGAAGCGCCACCGTCGACCGACCGGAACAACCCGCCTTCCCCGGCCAGCCAGAGCTCACCTTCCTTGCCGGGCACGGCGTGCAGCTTCGACGCCGCCACCGTGGCACCAGCGGTGAACGAAGCACCGCCGTCCACGCTGGAGTACACCCGCCCGCCGGCCAGCGCGTAGAACCGCCGCGGGTTGACCCGGTCGGACTCCACGACAGCCCCGGTCGGCACCCCGCTGGACGCCGTCCACGAGTTGCCGAACCCGACCGAGTAGTGCACGGCCGCCCCAGCCGGGCTCCACACGAAACGGGACCCGTCAGCCGCCGCCGCGACAGTCCCGCCACCGCTGACCCCGCCGGGCTCGGAACCGGCGAACCAGTTGGCGCCGCCGTCGGTCGAGAAGGCCACGTGCGCGGCGCCGTCGACGTTGCCGGACCGCACCATGACCGCGGGCGTCGACTCGGCGTAGTCGAGGGACGTCGTGGTGGTGAAGTTGGGCTGGAGGAACATCATCGGCGGCACCTTGGTCAGGTCCGTGTGCCGGAACCCGCCGATGTCACCCAGACCGCTGATCAGCGGCGCACCTGCCGGCGGGCTGATCAGGTCCAGCACCGCGGTCTCCTCCAGACCGCCCACCACCGGCTTGATGGTGATCTGCCCGCCGCTGTCCCACTTGGTCAGATCAGTCGTCCCGTAGATGGTCGCGCCGGTGCCGTACAGCATCCGGTTGGAGTCGAACGGGTCGATCTCCATCGACTCGACCATCCACCCCAGCTTCGGCGTGACCTCGGGCGGCTGCGGGTTGGCGCCCCACGTCAGCCACGGTGCGGCCGAGATGTCCATCTTGTACCGGAAGCTGCGGTTCGGGTACGAGGTGAAGTCCCACGCCCGCGTCCACGTGGCACCGCCGTCGACCGACCGGAACAGGACGACGTCCGGCCACCAGGAGATCTGGGTGGACACCATGAGGACGTTCGGGTTCTGCCGGTCCACGGTCAGCCCGGAGTACCCGAAGGTGTTGTCCGCACTGGTGGACGGCACCGGGCTGATCCGCGTCCACGTCCCGCCCACGGTGTCGTACTTCCACACGTCACCCTTGCCGCCGTCGTACGGCCCGCCGGTGTCGCTGGTCGCGATGTACAGCGTGGACCCGGCCAGGACGCCCTTGTGCGCCAGGAAACCGGTCGGCTGGCCGGCCAGCCGTGCCCAGGTCGCCCCACCGTCCACACTCCGGTACACGGTGTTCTGCTTGTCCGCGACGCCGACGTAGATCGTCCGGCTGACACCGCCCGCCGACGAATTGGGGTCGAAGGTCACCCACACGACACCCTGGTTGTCGCTGGAGTACCCGCTGGTGTCGTTCGGGTCGACCACGTAGTTCCCGGGGTTCGGGAACGAGGTAACCTGCCCCCAGGTGGCGCCACCATCCGTGCTGCGCCACAAGCCCTTGCCGCTGGGCGCGCCGAAGTACAGCACCCGCCCGTCGTTGGGGTCGACGGCCAGCCGCTCGCCCATGCCGCGGCCGGGCATGTTGCCGCCGAGCTTGAACGGCAGCACGGACGCCTGCCAGGTCGCGCCGCGGTCGGCGGAGCGCAGGATGGCGCCGTTGCCGGGGTCCCAGCTGTTGGTGTACATGCCCACGGCCGCGTACACCTTGGACGCGTCCTTCGGGTCGGGGGCGATGGAGGCGACGCCGTTCCAGCCCCACCGGTCCCAGCCGACGAAGTCCAGCAGGGGGATCCAGCGGCCGGTGGTCTTGTCCCACCGGTAGGCGCCGCCGATGTCGGTGCGGGCGTAGATCAGGTCCTTCTCGGCGGGCGAGAAGACGATCCCGGGCACGAAGCCGCCGCCCGCGATCTCGACGTTCTTCCAGTCGTACTGCTGCTCGGCCGCCGCCGCGGCGGGTCGGGTCTGGGTGGACACCAGCACCAGCCCCACCGCCGCGCACACCGCGGCCACCACGGCGACCAGCCGCTTCACCACGAGTCGGGGTGCCATCGATCAAGCGCTCCTTTGCGCAAGGGATCAACGAAGGCGGACCACGATGGCGGTCAGGTCCACACGGGTCGGTGCGCGAGCCGGTCACACCCAGCCGTTCTGGGAGCGCTCCCAGAACTGCTCCGCTCGAACGTTAACGCCCCGGCCCACCCCAGGGCACTAGGCCGAACGAGTGATCAGGCGCTGACGCGCTTCACCATCGACGTCGGCAGCAGCAGGAACGGCGGCAGGTTCTCCTCGCCCGCCAGCTCCGCCATCAGCCGCCACGTCATGGTCCGGCCCAGCTGCTCGACGTCCTGCCGGATCGTGGTCAGCGGCGGCACCGCGGTGGAGGCGATCATCAGGTCGTCGAACCCGACCACGGCCACGTCCTCGGGCACCCTCTTGCCGTGGGCGTGCAGGGTCTGCAACGCGCCCAGCGCCATGATGTCGGCCGCGACGAACACGGCGTCGATGTCCGGCTCGCGCGACAGCAGCTCCTCCATCGCCGCCGCGCCGCTCTCCGGGGTGAAGTCGCCGTAGGCCACCAGGTCGACCGGCAGCCGGGCCTGCGACATCCCGCGCTTCCACCCGGACAGCCGGTCCATGCCCACGGCCATGTCCCGGGGACCGGCGATCGAAGCGATTCGCTTGCGGCCCGCCGAAGCCAGGTACCGGGCCGCTTCCATCGCCCCGTTGAAGTTGTCCGAGTCCACATAGGGCACGCCACCCGCGCCGAGCGGCCTGCCGCCCACGACGGTCGGCAGGCCCGCGTCGGCCAGCGTGCGGGGCAGCGGGTCCTGGCCGTGCAGGCTGATCACCAGCACGCCGTCCACGTGGCCGCCGCACAGGTAGTTGACCAGGTCCTGCTCGTCGCCCTCCTTGCTCATCATGAGGACGAGCTGGACCCGCTTGCCCGCCAGTTCGGCGTGCACACCGCGCAGGACACCGGCGAAGAACGGGTCCGCGAGCACCCGGCTGCCCTGCTCCGACACGACCAGCGCGATGCAGTTCGCGCGGCTGCCGGCCAGCGTGCGCGCCGCCTGGTTCGGGCTGTAGCCCAGGCGCGTGATGGCCTGGGCCACGGCCTCACGCGCCTTCGAGCTGACGTACGGTTCGCCGTTGATCACCCGCGACACGGTGGACTTGGACACCCCGGCGGCCCGGGCCACCTCTTCGAGCCGGGTGTTGGGTCGGCGCGTCGCCTTGGGGGGATCAACGGCATCGGTCACGAGGCGGCCGTCGCTGAGAGCACGTTGCCCCGGGCAACCTTCGAGTACCACATGGCGCTCATCTTAGGTGTCCGGACTTGCGTCTCGTAATCGACATGCACGATCCCGAACCGCTTGGCGTAACCCTCCGCCCATTCGAAGTTGTCCATCAGCGACCACGCGAAGTAGCCGCGCAGGTCGACACCCTCCTGGATGGCCTCCCACGCCGCCCGCAGGTGCGAGTGGATGTAGTTGAGCCGGTCGACGTCCTCGATCGAGCCGTCCGAGGAGATCGCGTCCGGGTAGGCCGCGCCGTTCTCGGTCACGTACAGCGGGATGTCGGTGTACTCCCGGGCGACCCGGACCAGGACCTTCTTCAGCCCGTCCGGCTCGACCTCCCAGTCCATGTCGGTGCGGGGCAGCCCGCGGCTGGGGAAGGACACGTGCTCGGCGCCCACCCACGGCGACCCGGTGGGGCGGCGGCCCTCGGCGACCGGGGCCGGCGGCTCGGACTTGGCGCTGACGAAGTGCTCGGCGTAGTAGTTGACGCCCAGCTGGTCCAACGGCGTGGAGATGATCTCCAGGTCGTTCTCCCGGATGTGCTTGGTGAACCCGTACGGCGTCAGGTCCTGCACGATGTCCTCGGGGTACTCGCCCTTGAACAGCGGGTCCAGGAAGATCCGGTTCTGGAGGCCGTCCAGCCGCCGCGCCGCGTCCAGGTCGGCGGGGTCCTCGGGGTCGGCGGGGATGATCGGGTACATGTTCAGCGTGATGCCGACCTTGGCGTCGGCCTTCTGCGCGCGAATCGCTTCGACGGCGAGACCGTGCCCGAGCAGCAGGTGGTGCACCGCCGCCACGGCCGCCTCCGGCTCCTGCCGGCCGGGCGCGTGGATGCCCGCCGCGTAGCTCAGGAACGAGGAGCACCACGGCTCGTTGAGCGTGGTCCAGTTCTCCACCCGGTCGCCCAGCGTGCCCACGACCGACTCGGCGTACTCCGCGAAGCGGTACGCGGTGTCCCGGTTGGCCCAGCCGCCCTTGTCCTCCAGGGTCTGCGGCAGGTCCCAGTGGTAGAGGGTCAGCCAGGGCGTGATGCCCTTCTCCAGCAGCGCGTCGACCAGCCGGGAGTAGAAGTCCAGGCCGGCCTGGTTGACGGGGCCCGCGTCGGGCCGCACCCGCGGCCAGGCGGTGGAGAACCGGTAGGCGTGCAGGCCCAGGTCGGCCATCAGCTGGACATCGGATTCCACGCGGTAGTAGTGGTCCGCCGCGGGCTCACCGGTGTCGCCGCCGACCACGGCGCCGGGCGTCTCGCAGAACGTGTCCCAGATGGACTTGGTGCGACCGTCCACAGTGGTCGCACCCTCGACCTGGAACGCCGCGGTCGCGGCGCCCCAGACGAAGCCCTCGGGAAAGGAAATCGACTCCACAGCTACCCCTTCACAGCACCCTGCATGATACCGGCGACGATCTGCCGCCCGAGGACGAGGAACACGAGCAGAATCGGGACCGTCGCGAGCGTGGTCCCGGCGAGCACGAGCGAGTTGTCGACGTAGTAGCCGCTCTGGAGCTTCTCCAGGGCCACCTGCATGGTCGGGTTCTCGGCGTCGAGGACCACCAGCGGCCACAGGAAGTCGTTCCAGGACATCATGAACGTGAACACGCCCAGCATCGAGGCGGCCGGGCGCACGGCCGGCAGGCACACGTGCCAGAACGTGCGCAGCAGGCTGCACCCGTCCATGCGGGCGGCTTCGATGAGCTCGTCCGGGACGGCGTCGACGATGTACTGGCGCATCCAGAACACCCCGAACGCGGTGATCAGGTTCGGGATGATGACCGCGCCGAGCGTGCCGGACCAGCCGAACTCGGCCATCGCCATGTACAGCGGGATGATGCCCAGCTGCGTGGGCACCGCCAGCGTGGCGATCACGAACACCAGCAGCGGCCCGCGCCCGCGGAAGCGCAGCTTGGCGAAGGCGAACCCGGCCAGCGTGGACAGCAGCACGACCGACAGCGTCACCGTGCCGGAGACGATGATGCTGTTGCCCAGCGCCTTCCAGAACGGGATGGTGTCGAAGACGCGGCCGGCGTTGACGAAGAACTTCCCGCCCGGCAGCAGCGGCCCGTCCGCGCTGTCGTCGTTGCTGGCCACCACGAACGACCAGTAGAACGGGAAGGCCGAGCCCAGGATGAAGGCGATCAGCGGTCCGTAGACGCCGATGCCGGGTCGCTTGACCGTCGACGACGAGCCGCGCCGCACTGGCGTGGCACCCTTCTTCAGCACGTCAGCCCTCCCCGGTGCCGGCGAGGCGGCGTGTGAGCAGGAAGTTGATCCCCGCGATGACGATGATGATCATGAACAGCACCCAGGCCATCGCCGAGGCGTAGCCGAGGTCCTGCGAGGTGAAGCCCGATTGGTACATGTAGAGCACGACCGTCTGGTACTGGTTGGTCGCGCCGCCGTTGTTGCCGCCGGAGGGGGCGAACAGCTTGGGCTCGGTGAAGATCTGCAAGCCGCCGATGGTCGAGGTGACGACGACGAAGATCAGCGTCGGGCGCAGCAGCGGCAGCGTGATGCTGAAGAACTGGCGCGCCCGGCTCGCGCCGTCCACGACGGCGGCTTCGTAGACGTCGCGCGGGATGGCCTGCATGGCGGCCAGCACGATCAGCGCGTTGTAGCCGGTCCACCGCCAGTTGACCATCGTGGCGATGGCGACGTGGCTCCACCACCGGTCGGCCTGCCAGTCGATGCGGCCGATCCCGAAGAACTCCAGGATGTCGTTGATCATGCCGTACTGCGGCCCGAACAGGTCGCCGAAGATGATCGTCAACGCCACGAGGCTGGCCACGTAGGGCAGCAGCACGCCCATGCGCCACGCGGTCCGCGCGCGCAGCGCGGTGTTGAGCAGCACGGCCAGCAGCACCGCGACCACCAGCTGCGGGCCGCTGGAGAGCACGAAGATGCTCAGCGTGTTGACCAGGGCGTTCCAGAACTGGCTGTCCGTCGCCAGGGTGACGTAGTTGTCG
This sequence comes from Saccharothrix sp. CCNWYY140, assembly GCF_037401995.1. Taxonomy (NCBI): domain Bacteria; kingdom Bacillati; phylum Actinomycetota; class Actinomycetes; order Pseudonocardiales; family Pseudonocardiaceae; genus Saccharothrix; species Saccharothrix sp. CCNWYY140. The sequence continues at coordinate 40,000 of NZ_JBBEGC010000057.1, read as the reverse complement.
ATGCCGATGAACGGCGTCTCGTCCGCGCCCAGCTCCCAGTCGAACAACGACACGTAGGCCGTGTAGATCAGCGGGAACAAGCCGGTGATGGCGAACAGGATGAAGAAGGGGGCGATGAACAGGTAGGGCGTGTACTTGACGTCGAAGTGGGTGAGGCGGTAGCGCCACGAGAGCTTGACGTCCTCGTCGTCCGCGCGCCACCGTGAGTTCGGTGGTCACTTGGCAGCCTTCTTGGCTCCCTCGACGACCATCTGCCAGCCCTCGTCGGCGGTCTTGCCCTGCTCGACGGCCTGGAGCGCCGGTGCGATCACGTTGTCCTGGATCTCGCCGTCCTTCGGGCCCTTGTACTGGGCGCCGGCGACCTTGTTGGCCTGCTCGGCGAACAGCAGACCGACCTTCTCACCACCGAAGTAGTCGTTGGTCTTGTTCAGCAGCTCGGGCGAGATCAGCGCCTGGGTCTGGCTGGGGAAGGTGCCCTTGGCGACGAACGCCTTGATCTGCTGCTCGGGGGCGGTCAGCCACGCGGCCAGCTTCGCGGCCTCCTTGGCGTTCTTGGACTGCTTGGGCACGGTCAGGTACGAGCCGCCCCAGTTGCCGCCGCCGCCGGGGAAGGCGGCCGTGACGGCCCAGTGGCCCTTGTGCTCGGGACCGGCGTTGCCCTCGATCACGCCCAGCATCCACGACGGGCAGGTCTTGGTGGCGAAGGCGGACTGCTTGAAGCCGTTCTGCCACTCCGGGCTCCACGCGGCGAGCTTGGCCGACTGGCCGCGCGCGACCGCGCCGGTGACCTGCGTCCAGAACTTCTTGTCGTCGTTGGTCTCGATGACCAGCTTGTCGTCGCGGTCGAAGTAGCCGGTCTTGGCCTGGTTGTGCATCGGGTTGAAGACCTGGGCAGCCGAGTCGAACCACGGCTTGCCGGTGGCCTTGACGTACTTGTCGCCGGCCTCGAAGTAGGCGTCCCACGAGGTGAACAGGGCCTTCACGCCCTCGGGGTCGCTGGGCAGGCCGGCGGCCTCGAAGAGGTCCTTGCGGTAGCACATGGCCAGCGGGCCGATGTCGGTGCCGTAGCCGATGAGCTTGCCGTCCTTGGTCGTGACGGCGTCGGTCTTCCACTGGAGCCAGCGGTCGGCGCGCACGTCCGACGGGCCGATCTCCTTGAGGTCGTTGAACTGGCCGGACTTGGCCATGACCTGGCTGAGGTAACCCTCCTCGACCGCCTCCACGTCGGCCAGACCGGAACCCGCGCCGAGCTTGGTGAACAGGTTCTGGTGGTGCGGGTTGCCCTGACCGGTCTTGCGGTGGGTGATCTTGACGTTCGAGTTCGCGGCCTCGTACTCCTTGAAGAGCTCTTCGTAACCGAACTCGTTGAACGTGGCCACGGTCAGCTCGACCTTGCCGTCCGAAGACGCGCCGGACCCTCCCGACCCACATGCCGCGGTGACTGCGGCGAGCACTGCGGTGCAGGCCACGACCTTGGCCAAGCCCGCTCGACGGTTGCGCACGAGAACTCCTCAGTTGATCGGCGGTGACGTTCTGGGAGCGCTCCCAGGTTTTGGCGAGTGTGGTTCGCACCACGCACACGTGTCAAGCGCCCGTGTCCGCGCTGTTACCTACACGCCAACGAGTGATGACCGGACCGGTGCGGGTGTATCCGCACTGGGACGGTCTCCGCACACCGGGTTACGACGTGGAGCGCTCCCGGGCGCCCAACTCACCCACTCCGGACACTCCGGACACCTCACCCAGCCTTCCGCCACAGGCCTGTTGCACCCCTATTAACACCCCCTACCAACCGGCGACATATTCCGCCGCCCGCAGGGCGCTACGCGCCGAAGGCGCGAGCCGAAGCGGCTAGCGCCCACGGGAAGGGCCTCGGTTTCTTTCCCCGTCCGGCCTGGGCGAAGCCCAACCACGCTTGGTCCGTTTTTGCAACCAGCTTTTCCGGTTGCGAAAACGGACCAAGTGTGGTTGCCTCCGGCAGGTCGGACGGGGAAAGAAACCGACGCCCTTCCCCCCGGGGGCCTGCCGCGCGGCGAGCGCTGCTTTTCATCTTGAGAGCGCGGAGCGCGTTCGAGCTTGCGAGCGCGGAGCGCGTCCTGTTCGGACCCGCGAAGCGTGCGTTTGGGAAGCGAAGCGCCTGTCTAAAGATTAAAAGAGCCTCGCCGGCGGGCAGGCCGCCAAGGATGGACGGAAAAGAAAGGGCGGGGGCTTCTTCCGTCATCCCCGTATGGCCTGGCAAAGCCAACCACACTTTCCAGGGGTTGCCGCTAAAACTTTTTGCTCGTTCCTCGCAAAAACTTTCGGCTGCAACCCCTGGAAAGTGTGGTAGCCCTTCGGGCAGGCCATACGGGGATGACGGAAGAAGCCCAAGTCGGGAGGTCTGCTGCGCGAGCTACTTCGAAGAGCGTGCGCTCGCGTGACCGGGTCGCCTTGGGTGTCAGCGGCCGTCTTCCAGGTCGCCCTCGGTTTCCAGGTACACCGCCTTGAGGGCGTCCAGGGTTTCCTGTTCCGGGTGTTCCCACATTCCCCGGTCCGCTGCCTCCAGCAGACGTTCCGAGATGCCGTGCAGTGCCCACGGGTTGGATTCGGACAGGAACTTGCGGTTTTCCGGGTCCAGGACGTAGCTGGCCGCCAGTTGTTCGTACATCCAGTCGGCCACCACGCCCGTTGTTGCGTCGTAGCCGAAGAGGTAGTCGACTGTTGCGGCCAGTTCGAAGGCGCCCTTGTAGCCGTGTTTGCGCATTGCCGACAGCCAGCGGGGGTTGACGACTCGGGCTCGGAAGATTCGGTTGGTTTCTTCGTGCAGGGTTCGGGTGCGGACGGCGTCGGGGCGGGTGCTGTCGCCTACGTAGGCTGCTGGGGCTTTGCCGGTCAGGGCTCGGACTGTGGCGACCATGCCGCCGTGGTATTGGAAGTAGTCGTCCGAGTCGGCGATGTCGTGTTCGCGGGTGTCGATGTTCTTCGCTGCCACCGCGATGCGCTTGTAGGCGGTTTCCATGTCGGTTCGGGCCTCGACGCCGTCCAGTTCGCGGCCGTACGCGTAGCCGCCCCACACCGCGTAGACCTCGGCCAGGTCGGCGTCGTCGCGCCAGTTGCGGCTGTCGATTAGCGGGAGCAGGCCTGCGCCGTAGGCGCCGGGCTTGGAGCCGAAGATGCGGAGGGTGGCTCGGCGGCGGTCGCCGTGGTCGGATTCCGCTGCTTGGGCGTGGGCGCGGATGTAGTTGTGTTCGGCGGGCTCGTCCAGGGCGGCGACTAGTTGGACGGCGTCGTCCAGGAGCGCGACTACGTGCGGGAATGCGTCTCGGAAGAAGCCGGAGATGCGGACGGTCACGTCGATGCGGGGGCGGCCCAGTTCGTCCAAGGGCATCGGTTCCAGGCCCGTGACTCGGCGGGACTGGTCGTCCCACACCGGGCGGACGCCCATCAGGGCCAGGACTTCCGCGATGTCGTCGCCTGCCGTGCGCATGGCGCTGGTGCCCCACACCGAGAGGCCGACCGACGCGGGCCACTGGCCGTCGTGGTCGGTGCGGTAGCGGTCCAGCAGGGAGTCCGCCATCGCCTGGCCGGTTTCCCAGGCCAGCTTGGACGGCACCGCCTTGGGGTCTACGGAGTAGAAGTTGCGGCCGGTCGGCAGAACGTTCACCAAGCCGCGCAGCGGGGAGCCGCTCGGGCCGGCGGGGACGTAGCCGCCGTTGAGCGCGTGCAGGGTGTTGGTCAGCTCGTCGGTGGTGCGGGCCAGGCGTGGGACCACTTCTCGTGCGCCGAACTCCAGGATGCGGGCGACGTCCTCGTTGTCGGTGAGGGTGCGGGCGGTCGCCGGGGCCCAGTCGGCGTCCTCCATCGCCTGGACCAGGGCGCGTGCCTCGGCCTCGACGGCGTCGACGGAGGTGCGGGTGGAGTCCTTGAGGCCCAGGGCCTCGCGCAGGCCCGGCAGGGCGGCGACCTGGCCGGCCCACATCTGCTTGGCCTGGAGGATCGCCAGCACCAGGTTGACGCGGGTCTCCCCCGTGGGCGGCTCGCCGAGCACGTGCAGGCCGTCGCGGATCTGGACGTCCTTGACCTCGCACAGCCAGCCGTCCACGTGCAGGATCAGCTCGTCGAACTCGGCGTCGTGCGGGCGGTCGTCCAGGCCCAGGTCGTGGTCGAGCTTCGCGGCCTGGATCAGGGTCCAGATCTGGGCGCGGATCGCCGGCAGCTTCGCCGGGTCCATCGCGGCGATGGTGCCGTGCTCGTCCAGCAGCTGCTCCAAGCGGGCGATGTCGCCGTAGCTGTCGGCGCGGGCCATCGGCGGCACCAGGTGGTCTACCAGGGTGGCGTGCACGCGGCGCTTGGCCTGCGTGCCCTCGCCCGGGTCGTTGACCAGGAACGGGTAGATCAGCGGCAGGTCACCGAGGGCCGCGTCCGGGCCGCAGCCGGCGGACATGCCGACCGCCTTGCCGGGCAGCCACTCCAGGTTGCCGTGCTTGCCGACGTGCACGACGGCGTCCGCGCCGAACTCCGACTCCAGCCACCGGTACGCGCCCAGGTAGTGGTGGCTGGGCGGGAGGTCCGGGTCGTGGTAGATGGCGATGGGGTTCTCGCCGAAGCCGCGCGGCGGCTGGACCATGACGACGACGTTGCCGGACCGGAGCGCGGCCAGGACGATCTCGCCGTCCTTGTCCCGGGACCGGTCGACGAACAGCTCGCCGGGGGCCTGGCCCCAGTGCTGTTCGATCTCCTGCCGGGTGTCCTCGGGGAGGGTGGCGAACCACTCGCGGTAGGCGGAGGCCTTGATGCGCACCGGGTTGCCCTGGATCTGCTCCTCGGTGAGCCAGTCCACGTCCTGACCGCCGGCGGCGATGAGCGCGTGGATCAGGGCGTCGCCGTCGAGGTTGTCCACGCCGGGCAGGTCGTCGCCGATGTCGTAACCGTTGTCGCGCAGGGCGTTGAGGAGCCGGACGACGCTGGCCGGGGTGTCGAGGCCGACCGCGTTGCCGATGCGGGAGTGCTTGGTCGGGTAGGCCGACAGCATGACGACGATCTTCTTGTCGGCGTTGGGGATGTGCCGGAGTCGTGCGTGGCGGACGGCGATGCCGGCCACGCGCAGCGCGCGCTCGGGGTCGGCGACGTAGACGGTGAGACCGTCCTCGTCGACCTCCTTGAAGGAGAACGGGACGGTGATGATCCGGCCGTCGAACTCGGGGATGGCGACCTGGGTGGCGGTGTCCAAAGGGGACAGTCCGTCGTCGTTCTCGTCCCACGCGGCACGGCTGGAGGTCAGGCACAGGCCCTGGAGGATCGGGATGTCGAGCGCGGCCAGCGCGCCCACGTCCCAGGCGTCGTCGTCCCCGCCCGCGGAGGCCGTGGCGGGCTTGGTGCCGCCGGCCGCGAGCACGGTCACGACCAGCGCGTCGGCCTTGCCGAGTTCGGCGAGCAGTTCGGGTTCGGCGGTGCGCAGGGACGCGCAGTAGATCGGCAGCGCCCGGCCGCCCTTGGCCTCGATCGCGTCGCAGAGGGCGTGCACGAACGCGGTGTTCCCGGCGACGTGGTGAGCCCGGTAGTACAACACCGCCACGACCGGAGCCGCCAAATTGTCGGTGGTCGGTGGGACGATGGAAGCGGGGGCCGGAGGCCGCCCCTCGGCGCGCTCCAGCAGGCCCCAGGTGGGGGCGGCGACGGGCGGGTTGAAGCCGAAACCGGTCAGCAGGACCGTGTCGGACAGGAAGTTGAAGAGCTCGGCGAGGTTCGCCGGGCCGCCGTGGGCGAGGTAGGCATGCGCCTCCGCGCACACCCCGCCCGGCACGGTGGACAGCTCCATCAGCGGCGCGTCCGGGTTCTGCTCACCGCCGAGCACGACGACCGGGCGGGGGCCGGCGAGCAGCCAGTCCAGGCCCTCCTCCCACATCCGCCGACCGCCCAGGATGCGCACGACCACCAGGTCCACGCCCTCAACCAGGGCGGGCAGGTCGTCCACGGTCAGCCGGGCGGGGTTGCCCAGGCGGAAGTCGGCGCCGCTCGATCGGGCGGACAGCAGGTCGGTGTCGGAGGTCGACAGCAGCAGGATCACGTGCGGGCTCCATCCCTCGGGGGTCCTCGCCCCAGGTCGTAGGGAAACGGCTGGGCGAGAGTTCCTGGCTCCCGGGCTCGCGCCCGGTCACAGTGGCGGGACCGCGCCGGATTCGCACCGGCTTCCTCTGCTGTGCTTCGCCGTTCGGAGCCAACCCTAACGGGCGTTAGCATCCAGCCCATGCCCCAGGAGCGTGAACGACCCGACGCGTGCCCCGGCGCCGTCGACGTGCACCAGGCGGCCGACGGCGGGCTGGCGCGCGTCCGGGTGCCCGGCGGGACGCTCTCGGCCGTCCAGTTCGACGCCCTGCGCGGGGCCGCGCTGGAGTGGGGCGACGGGTCGCTCGAGCTGACCTCGCGGGCGAACGTGCAGATCAGGGGCTTGCGGGCGGGTGACGAGCACGTCCTGGGAGCGCTCCTGACCGAAGTCGGCCTGCTGCCCTCGCGGACGCACGAGCGGATGCGCAACATCATCGCCGCGCCGCTGGAGGACAACCAGGACCTGGTGGACGAGATCGACCGGGCGCTGTGCGCGGTGCCGGGGCTGGCCGACCTGCCGGGGCGGTTCCTGGTCACAGTGGGTGCGGGCGTGAGCGGGCTGGGTGGGGACATCGGCCTGGTGGGTGACGCCTTGTTCCTCGCCGGAACCGATTCCGGGGTGCGCGTGACCGATCCAGTGGCGGCGGTGGTGGCGGCTTCCCGGCTGTTCCAGCGGATCCGCGGCAGCGCCTGGCGGCTGTCCGAAGTGGACTCCGGTGTGCGGAAGATCACGGACGCCCTGGGCGAGCCGGTCGCCGAAAGGCTTGTCCCGGCTGTGACTCCGGTCGCACCCGGGGAGTACGGCTCTCAGGTGGTCGCGGGGGTGCCGCTGGGGCGGCTGGACGCCCGGCTGCTCGCCGGGGTGCCGGTGCGGATCACGCCGTGGCGCAGTGTGGTCGTGCCGAGCGGGACGGATACGACAGGGCTGTTCACCTCGCCGGACTCGCCGTGGCACGGCGTGAGCGCGTGCACCGGGCGGCCCGGCTGCGCGAAGTCGCTGTCGGACGTGCGGGCGGACGCCACGGCGTGGATCGGCACGCCGCACGCGGGTCGGGTGCACTGGTCGGGTTGCGCGCGGCGGTGCGGGCGGCCGGCGGGGGACGTGGTGGAGTACGTCGCGACCGGCGACGGGTACGAGGAGATCAGGTGACCAGCTACATCAAGGACGGCGCGGAGATCTACCGCCAGTCGTTCGCGACCATCCGCGCCGAGGCGGACCTGACCGGGCTGCCGGCGGACGTGGCGCGGGTCGCGGTGCGGATGATCCACGCCTGCGGCATGGTCGACCTGGTCCACGACCTCTCCTACTCCCCCGGCGTGGTCGAGTCCGCGCGGGAGGCGCTGCTCGCGGGCGCGCCGATCCTGTGCGACGCGCAGATGGTGGCGGCGGGCGTGACGCGCAAGCGGTTGCCCGCGGACAACGAGGTGCTGTGCACGTTGTCCGACCCGCGCGTGCCCGGTTTGGCCGCGGAGATGGGCAACACGCGCAGTGCGGCGGCGCTGGAGCTGTGGGGTGACCGGTTGGAAGGCGCGGTGGTGGCCATCGGCAACGCGCCGACCGCGTTGTTCCACCTGCTGGACATGGTGGCCGCGGGCGCGCCGAAGCCCGCCGCCGTGCTGGGCGTGCCGGTCGGGTTCATCGGCGCGGCCGAGTCGAAGGACGCCTTGGCGGCCAACGACCTCGGCTTGGAGTACCTGGTCGTGCGCGGGCGTCGGGGCGGCAGCGCCATGACCGCGGCGGCCGTCAACGCGATCGCGAGCGAGGAAGAATGACGGGCAGGCTGTACGGGGTCGGGGTGGGGCCGGGCGACCCGGAGCTGGTGACCGTCAAGGCGGCCCGGCTGATCGGCGAGGCCGACGTGGTGGTGTTCCACAGCGCGCGGCACGGCCGCAGCGTGGCCCGGAACATCGCCGCCTGCTACATGCGGCCGGACCAGATCGAAGAGCAGCTGGTCTACCCGGTGACGACCGAGGACAGCGACGACTACCAGGGCGAGATCGACGCGTTCTACGAGGAGTGCGCGGCGCGGCTGGCGGCGCACCTGGACGCGGGGCGGACCGTGGTGGTGCTGGCGGCGGGCGACCCGTTCTTCTACGGCTCGTACATGCACCTGCACAAGCGGTTGGCGGACCGGTACCCGGCGGAGGTCGTGCCCGGGGTGACGTCGGTGTCGGCCGGCGCGGCGGTGATCGGGAAGCCGTTGGTGGAGCGGGACGAGGTGCTCACCGTGCTGCCCGGCACGCTGCCCGCCGACACGCTGGCCGCGCACCTCTCCTCCGGCGACCCGGTGGCGATCATGAAGCTGGGTCGGACGTTCCCGCAGGTGCGGGCGGCGTTGGAACGGTCGGGGCGGCTGGACGAGGCCTGGTACGTCGAGCGCGCCACGACCGGGAAGCAACGCACCTCGCCACTGTCCGAAGTGGACGCTGACGGGGTGCCGTACTTCTCGTTGGCGTTGCTGCCCAGCAAGTCCCCCAGCTCGCCCGAGGGCCGCGGTGAGGTGGTGGTGGTCGGTCTGGGTCCGGCCGGGCCGGAGTGGCTGACGCCCGAGGCGCGGCAGGCGTTGGCGTCGGCGGATGACCTGGTCGGGTACGTCACCTACCTCGATCGGGTGGCCGTGTCGCCGCGCCAGCGCAAGCACGCCTCGGACAACAAGGTGGAGTCCGAGCGGGCGGCGTTCGCGCTGGACCTGGCCAAGCGGGGGCGGCGGGTGGCCGTGGTGTCCTCCGGTGACCCGGGGGTGTTCGCGATGGCCAGCGCCGTGCTGGAGGTGGCCGCCGAGGAGCAGTTCGCCGACGTGCCCGTGCGGGTCCTGCCGGGCCTGACCGCCGCGCACGCGGTGGCCAGCCGGGCGGGCGCGCCGCTGGGGCACGACTACGCCGTGATCTCGCTGTCCGACCGGCTCAAGCCGTGGGACGTCATCGCGTCCCGCCTGGCCGCCGCCGCTGCCGCCGACCTGGTGCTGGCGATCTACAACCCGGCCTCGCGCAGCCGGACGTGGCAGGTGGAGAAGGCCCGTGACCTGCTGCTGGAGCACCGCGCGCCGGACACCCCGGTCGTGGTGGGGCGCGATGTCGGCGGTCCGGAGGAGGAGGTCCGCGTGGTGCGGCTGGCCGACCTGGACCCGTCGACCGTGGACATGCGCTGCCTGCTGCTGATCGGCTCGTCCCAGACGAAGCTGACCGACCGCGGCACCGTCTTCACGCCCCGCCGCTACCCCGGCTGACCCACTCGACCGCTTCGGCGACCGTCCCCACCACGTCGACCCCGGCGGGCAGGGGCGGTCGCCTCACGACGACCACCGGGATGCCCAGCTCTTTCGCGGCTTGCAGCTTGGCGGAGGTCATCGGCCCGCCGCTGTCCTTGGTGACCAGCACCTCGATGTCGTGCTCCCGCAGGAGTTCCAGCTCGCTGTCCACTGTGTACGGTCCGCGGTCGAGCAGGACGGTCACGCCGGGCACCGGCGGCTCGGGCGGGTCCACCGTGCGCGCGATACCGCTGGAGAACGCCCCCAGCCCCTGCCGCCCGGTGGTGATGAACGCCCTGCGCTCCCCCACCGCCGCTGCCGCCTCTTCCAGCGAGTCCACCCAGGTCCAGCCTTCTTCCGCCGGCCATCCGGGCCGCCGCAGCACCAGCAACGGCACGCCGGCTTCCCGACAGGCCGCGACGGCGTTGGCGGTCATCCGCTCGGCGAACGGGTGCGTGGCGTCGACCACCGCGGACACGTCTTCGGTCCGCAGGTACTCGACCAGCCCCCCCACCCCGCCGAACCCGCCGATCCGCACCTCACCGACCGGCAGCCGGGGCGCGCTCACCCGCCCGGCCAGCGACGACACCACCCGCAGCGGCGCGGCGGTGTCATACCCGGCTGGCAGACTGAGCCCCGGGGGCGCTTCGACTGCACTGTCGCACCCGGCCGGCAGAATGAGCCCCAGGGGAGCTTCGGCCGCAGTGTCGTACCCCCGTGGGACAATGGAATCGGGGGCCGGAGGCCGCCCGCCGGTCAGCTCCGCAGCCAGCGCGCGGGCCTCGCCGGTGCCACCCAGGACCAACACGGTTCTCACGGCTGTTGCATCCTGACCTCGTGAACCTGCGCTACGGGTGGACGACCGGGGCCTGCGCCACGGCCGCCACCACCGCCGCCTACACGGCGCTGCTCACCGGAGAGTTCCCCGACCCGGTGGAGATCCTGCTGCCCAAGGGCCAGACCCCGAGCTTCGCCCTCGCGCAGGAGGAACTCGCCGAGGACCACGCCTCCGCCGCCGTCGTCAAGGACGCGGGGGACGACCCGGACGTCACGCACGGCGCGCTCATCCGCTCGACGGTCCGCCACGGCGCACCGGGAACGGGTGTCACGTTCAAGGCCGGTCCCGGCGTGGGCACGGTCACCAAGCCCGGCCTGCCCCTCCCGGTGGGCGAGCCGGCCATCAACCCGGTTCCCCGCCGGATGATGCGCGAGCACGTCGAACGGGTCGCCGCGGCGCACGGCGGCACCGGGGACGTGGAGATCGAGATCTCCGTCGACCACGGCGAGGAACTGGCCAAGAAGACCTGGAACCCGCGTCTGGGCATCCTCGGCGGGCTGTCCATCCTGGGCACCACCGGCATCGTCGTGCCCTACTCGTGCTCGGCGTGGATCGACAGCATCCGCCGGGGCATCGACGTGGCCCGCGCCGCCGGCTACCAGCACGTCGCCGGGTGCACCGGCAGCACCTCGGAGAAGGTCGCGGCGGAGGTGCACGGGCTGCCCGAAGACGCCCTGCTGGACATGGGCGACTTCGCGGGCGCGGTGCTGAAGTACCTCAAGCGCCACCCCGTGCCCCGGCTGACCATCGCGGGCGGCATCGGGAAGCTGTCCAAGCTCGCGGACGGCCACCTCGACCTGCACTCCGGGCGGTCGCAGGTCAACCACGACTTCCTCGCGTCCCTCGTCGACGACCCCGACCTGGCCGAACGCGTCCGCACCGCCAACACCGCCCTGGGCGCGCTGCACCTGTGCCAGGAGGCCGGTGTCCCGTTCGGCGACCTCATCGCCGCCAAGGCCAAGGACACCGCCGACGCCGTCCTCAAGGGCGCGCCGGTCGAGGTCGACGTCGTCGTCATCGACCGGGCGGGCACGATCGTGGGTCGGGCCTAGCTGCGGCATCGGTCCACGGAGTACAGGTGGCTGTCGATGAAGCCCTCGGCGGCCAAGACGTCCCCCACGATGATCACGGCGGTCCGCTTGATCCCGGCCGCGTGCACTTCACCGGCGATCGTGGACAACGTGCCCCGCAGCACGACCTCGTCGGACCGGCTGGCGTAGGCGACGACGGCGGTCGGGCAGTCGGGGCCGTACGACGGCAGCAGCTCGGCCACCACCTCGTCGATCCGCTGCACGGCCAGGTGCAGCACCAGCGTCGAACGGGACCGGCCCAGCGTCGCCAGGTCCTCCCCCGGCGGCATCGGGGTGGCACGGGCCGAGGTCCGAGTGAGGATCACGGTCTGCCCCACGCCCGGCACGGTCAGCTCCCGCTTCAGCGAGGCCGCCGCCGCCGCGAACGCGGGCACACCGGGGGTGACGTCGTAGGGGATGCCCAAGGCGTCCAGGCGGCGCATCTGCTCGGCCATCGCCGAGTACACCGACGGGTCGCCGGAGTGCAGCCGGGCCACGTCGTGCCCAGCCGCGTGCGCGGCGGACAGCTCGGCGAGGATCTGGTCCAGGTCCAGGTTGGCCGTGTCCACCAGACGGGCGTCCGGCGGGCAGTGCGCGAGCACCTCGACCGGCACCAGCGCCCCCGCGTACAGGCACACCGGCGAGGCCTCCAGCAGCCGCACCGCGCGCAGCGTCAGCAGGTCGGCCGCACCCGGTCCGGCGCCGATGAAGTGGACGGTCACGCGTTCTCCTTCGTCACGGACCACGTGGTCACGGGCATGTGCGGGCGCCAGCCGGTGAAGCCGCCGACGCGGGTGTCCCGGCTGACCGACAGCCGGGTGAGCGAGCCGCCCAGCTCGCCGTGCCACCGGGCGAGCACGGTCTCGGACTCCAGCGTCACGGCGTTGGCCACCAGCCGCCCGCCGGGCCGCAGCGCCGCCCAGCAGCGCTCGACGACCCCTTCGACCGTCAGACCACCGCCGATGAACACGGCGTCCGGTGCGGGCAGGTCGAGCACGTCGGGGCTGGAACCCTCCACGACCTCGATCCGCGGCACGCCCAGCGCTTCGGCGTTGTGCCTGATCCGCTCAGCGCGTTCGGGAGAACGCTCCACCGCGAACGCCCGGCACGACGGGTGCGTCCGGCACCACTCGACGGCGATGCTGCCCGACCCGGCGCCCACGTCCCACAGCAGTTCGCCGGGGCGCGGGGCGAGCAGGGCCAGGGTCACCGCCCGCACCTCGCGCTTGGTCAGCTGGCCGTCGTGCTCGTAGGCGTCGTCGGGCAGGCCCGGGACCAGCGAGAACCCGCCCGTCCCGCACTCGACGGCCAGCACGTGCAGCGGGTCGGCGGCGTCCAGGTCGTGGTGGACGCGCTCGTCCGGCCCGCCCAGCCGCTCCAGCACGGTCAGCCGGGCGTCTCCCGCGAGGGCTTCGACTTCCCGGGGTGCACCCCCCAGCACCAGCACCCGCCGCCCGGGGTGCAGGAACGGCACCACCAGGGACGCGGGCTTGCCGACCAGGCTCACCACGTCCACGTCGTCCAGCGCCCACCCCAACCGCGCGCACGCCAGCGACACCGACGAGGGGTGCGGGATCACCCGGACGGCGTCGGGGCCGAGCAGCCGGACCAGGGTCGTGCCGATGCCGTGGAACATCGGGTCACCGCTGGCCAGCACGCAGATCCGGCGGCCGGCGTGCGCGTCGAGCATGCCGGGCAGGGCGGGCACGAGCGGCGACGGCCAGGTCACCCGGTCGAACGACCCCGGCACCAGGTCGAGCTGCCGGGCGCTGCCCAGGACGACCTCGGCGGCGGCGACCTCCGCGCGGGCGGCCGGGGACAGGCCGTCCCAGCCGTCCGCGCCGATGCCGACCACGGTGAGCATCAGACCGTGCCCAGGACGCGCGTGACGGCGATCTCGATCACGACCCGCTCCGGGTTGGGCCGGGGCTGCCGGTAGCGCTCGGCGTAGCGGCGCACGGCGTCGGCGACCTCCTCGGGCGACTGCCGGACCACCGCCCGCCCCTCCAGCGTCGACCAGCGGGCACCGTCCACTTGGCACACCGCGACGACCGCGCCCTCCGGTCCGGCCGCGAGCACCTGCCGCACCTTGTGCGAGCCGCGCGAGGCGATCACGCGTGCGGTCGCGGTGTCCACGTCCAGCGTCACGCCGACCGGCACCACGTGCGGTGTGCCGTCGGGTCGCACGGTGGTCAGCGTGCACAGGTGGCGCTCGGTCCAGAACGCGCGGAAGTCCTCGCCCTTGCTCGACAACATGCGTGCATCATGCGGCACCGACCCGCTATGGTCGAAAACGTGACGCGTCGATTTAGCCGCCCCTGGCCGGGAGACCCGGCCATCCGGGGCGTGCGCTGACGCGGGTCCCGAGGTGGCGGACCGGCCCAGGGGGATGTCGCTCCCGTGCCGGCTCTCACAAAGGACCTCCGCGATGCCACGCGACCTCAGCGACCCCGTCCAGGGGCCGCACGCCGTGCAACTGCTGCTCGACCGCATCCTCGCCGCGCTCGACGTGCCCGAGGTGCGCCTGATCCGGGAGAACCCGGAGGTGGCGGTCGAGGACAACTACGACAACCTGGGCTACACGCCGGACGCCGTCACGCGTGACGCCCGTTACACCCGCTACACCACCCCCGGCCGGATGCTGCGCAGCCACACGTCCGCGATGATCCCGCCCGCACTGCGGGTGCTGGGTACCGAGGAGTGGGACGACGTGGTGCTGGCGTGCGTCGGGATGGTGTACCGGCGCGACACCGTGGACCGCGTGCACTCCGGCACACCGCACCAGCTCGACCTGTGGCGGATCTCGCGCCACCAGGCCGATCTGGACGAGCTGATCGACACCGTCGTGCGGGCCGCGTTGCCGGGGGTGCGGTACCGGACCGTGCCCGCCACCCACCCGTACACCACGGCCGGGCGGCAGATCGACGTGCTGGTTGACGGCGAGTGGCTGGAGGTCGGCGAGTGCGGCCTGGCGGCTTCGCACGTGCTTCGCCGGGCGTGGTTGCCTTCGGGGACGCACGGTCTGGCGATGGGGCTGGGCCTGGACCGGTTGCTCATGCTGCACAAGGGTGTCCCGGACATCCGCCTGCTGTCCGCGACCGATCCCCGGGTGGCGTCCCAGATGCTCGACCTCACGCCCTACCGGCCGGTGTCCAAGCACCCGCCGGTTCTGCGTGACATCTCGGTGGCGGTGGATGTTGAGCAGGACGCCGAGACGATCGGGGACGTCGTGCGGTCGGTGCTGGGTGAACTGGTGGAGGCCGTGCACGTGGTGAGCGAGACGCCCGTGTCGGAGCTGCCGCCCGCCGCAGTGGCGCGGTTGGGCGCTGTCTCGGGGCAGAAGAACGTGTTGCTGCGCTTGGTGCTCCGGCACCTGACCCGGACGTTGACCGACGAGGAGGCCAACGCGGCCCGCGACGCCGTGTACGCCGCGGTCCACGCCGGGACTTCGTCTAGTGCAGGCGTGCCTTCTCGGGCGTGAAGACGAAGGGCACCGAGTAGATCTCGGCGAACCGCTCGACCGAGCCGAACACCGCGGTGGCCCGCTCGCCGTACTTCTTCGCGAACTCCGGGTGCTGAGCGGCGGGCGGGACGTCGTCGGCGCGGGCGAGGGTGCCGGTGAAGAGGGTGAGCTGCCGGGCCAGGCCCTCGTCGTTGAGGTGGAAGGAGGCGCGCGGGTTGGCCTTGATCCGTTCGAGCCGCTTGGCGCCGGGCTGGGAGTAGAACACGACCCGGTCCTCGTGCCACACGAACCAGACCGGCGCGGGCTGCGGGGTGCCGGTGCGGTCGACGGAGGTGATCCAGCCGATCATGCGTTCGGACAGGTCACGGGCCACCCGCGCGCCCAGCTCGGTCGACGGGTCGGGCAACAGGCTCATTGATCGCTCCAGTTCGTCTGTTGATCGCTGCCAACGCCGTGCCGTGGACCGCTATTCCGGTTTGCGGTGCTCGTTGAGGTAGTTGTAGATCGTGTAGCGGGTGACGCCGAGCACACCGGCGAGGTGGTCGACGGAGTCGCGGATGAGGAACAGCCCAGCCTCGTCGAGCACCTTGACCACTTGGGACTTGTGGGACTTCTTCATCAGCTCGACGGGGACGCCGACACCGCGGATCGCCCGGTCGACCAGGACCCGCTGGAGGGTGTCGACGTCGCTCGGGAAGGTCTCGACCGGCTCGGTCGGTGCGGTGGGGGGTCGGCCGGGGTCGCTGTTGACGCACAGGCAGCCGATCGCCACGCCTCGGGCGTCGCGGAGGAAGACGGTCGAGGAGCGGATGGGCCGGCCGTCGGGGGCGTAGGTCTCGTAGCCGGCGAGGTCCTGGGTGGTGCCGCGGCGGACCAGGCCGAGCAGGAGGTCGGTCATCGGGCCGCCGACCTTGCGGCCGGTGAGGTCGCCCGCGATGGCGACGATGGAGTTGGGCAGGGCGGAGAGGTCGTGCAGGACGACTTCGGTGCCGGGGCCGAGGGCGTCGGCGAGGCTGTGGACGGTGGGGATGAGCGCGGCGAACACGTCTGCGGTTGCGGTGGATTCGTCGGGCTGGGGGTGGGCTTGGTGTGGCCTCCGGCCCCCGTCTCCATTGTCCCACGCGGGTATGACATCGGGGGGCGTGGGCGCGGCGGAAGCGGTTGGCGTGGCTTGAGTGGCGATGGGGTGGTGGTGTCGGCGGAGGGTGGTCAGGGCGTCGGTGAAGCGGGCGATGGTGGCCGGTGTGGTGGAGGCGTGCGGTGACAGGCGGATGTGTTCCGGGCGAATGGTCGCCGTGATGCCCAGCCGGGTGAGGGTCTCGCCCACCATCGTGGACGGGAGGTCGCCCAGGGTGAAGGCCAGGATGCCTGCTCGCCGGTCCTGTGCCGAAACGACGGTCCCGCCGGCCGACTGGACCGCCTCCGCCAAGGTGTCGACGTGCTCGGCGATCCGGGCACCCAGAGCCGGCACACCGGCTAGTTCCACCAGTTCCAGGGCCGTGGCCAGCGCACCTGCCGCGACAGGGCTCAAGTTGGTGATCGACCAGCCCGCCGCGCCCTCGGCCACCGGGTGCACCTCGTCGTCGAACAGCCCGGCGTCCTCGGCGCCCGTCCACCCCGACACGACCGGGTCCAGGCGTTCCAGCGCCCGGTCCGACAGCACCATGAACCCGGTCGACCACCCCGCCCTGAGCCACTTCTGCCCGCCGACCACCAGGACGTCCGCCACCGACCACGGCTCGTCCACCACTCCGAAGCCCTGGATGCCGTCCACGACCAGCATGCGGTCGCCGAGGACATCCCGCAGGGCCGCCAGGTCCGCCCGGTAGCCGGTTCGGAAGTCGACGGCGCTCACCGACAGTGCGGTGGTCGTGGGGGTCAGCGCCCCTCGGACCGCCTCGGGGGTCACCGGTGCGGGTGGGAGCGGGCGGACGGTCGCGCGGCCGGACCTGGTCCACGGGTAGGTGTTGGCCGGGAACTCCGCGGGGGACAGCAGGACCTCGCCGGTCAGGCCCAGGGCGACCTGGAACAGGCCGGTGCTGGTGTTGGGCAGCAGCACGACGTGCTCGGTGTCCACCCCGCACAACCGCGCCACCGCCGCCTTCGCCCGGACCTCCTCGCGCATCAGCTCGTCCACAGTGGACGGACCGGCCGCCGCGGACCGCTCCAGCAACCGCGTCGACTCCTCCACCACGGCGTGCGCGGGCGGCCCGAAGCGGGCGAAGTCCAGGTAGCCCTCCGGCTCCGCGAACTGGATCAGGTAGGAGGACGGGATGCGCATGATCAGAGCACCTTCGCGAGGAACTGCCGGGTCCGTTGTTCCCGGGGATTGTCCAGCACCTGCCCCGGCGGCCCCGACTCGACCACCGCGCCGTCGACCAGGAAGACCACCTCGTCCGCGACCTGCCGCGCGAACCCGATCTCGTGCGTGACGACGAGCATGGTCATCCCGTCGCGCGCGAGGTCGGCCATCACGTCCAGCACCTCCCCCACCAGCTCGGGGTCCAGCGCGGAGGTCGGCTCGTCGAACAGCATCAGCGACGGCCGCATCGCCAGCGCCCGCGCGATCGCCACCCGTTGCTGCTGCCCGCCGGACAGCTGGTGCGGGTAGGCGCCCGCGCGGTCGGCCAGCCCGACCCGTGCCAGCAACTCCGCGGCCTCCGCGAACGCCCGTGACCTGGGCACGCCCAGGACGTGCACCGGTCCTTCGGCGACGTTCTCCACGGTGGTCCGGTGCGGGAACAGGTTGAACCGCTGGAACACCATCCCGATCCCCCGCCGCTGCCGCGCCACCTCCCGTTCGCGCAGCTCGAACAGCCGCCCGCCGCGCTCACGGAACCCGACCGGCTGCCCGTCCACCCAGATCCGCCCGGCGTCGATGGTCTCCAAGTGGTTGACGCACCTCAGGAACGTCGACTTCCCGGCGCCCGAAGGTCCCAGCAGGCACACGACTTGGCCCTGTGCCACGGAAAGGTCCACGCCGCGCAACACCTCGACCGACCCGTACGACTTCCGCACCCCGACCGCGCGCACGACGCTCATCGCGCGACCCCCTTGCCGTAGAAGCGTTCCAGGAAGTGCTGTCCCACCGACGCGAGGCTCACCACGACCATGTACCAGGCCGCTGCGGCGAGCAGGGTCTCCATGATCTGGAGGTTGCGGGACGCGATGTTGTTGGCCGCGTGCACCAGTTCCAGGAACCCGATCACGGACGCCATCGACGTGCCCTTGAGCATGTTGATGAAGTTGTTGCCGGTGGGCGGGATGATCACGCGCATCGCCTGCGGCAGGACGACCCTCCGCAACGCGACCGCGGGCGTCATCCCGATCGCCTTCGCCGCCTCCACCTGCCCGTGGTCGACGCTGCCCAGGCCGGCGCGCACGATCTCGGCCATGTAGGCGCTCTCGTTCAGGCCCAACCCCAGCAGCGCGGCGACGAACGCGGTGATGAGCACGTTCGTCTTCGCCTCGAACAGCATCGGGATCGAGATGTGCTCGAACACCAGCGCCAGGTTGAACCACAACAGGATCTGCAACAGCACCGGCAACCCGCGGAACAACCACACGTACCCGGTCGCGAACCACCTCGCCACCGGGTTCGCCGACCGCCGCAGCAACGCGATGCCCACCCCGAGCACGATCGCCCCGGCCTGCGCGCACACCGCCAGCACGACCGTGTTCCACAAGCCCCGCAACATGATGTCGTGCACGAAGAACCCGGGCACGGCCGCGTAGTCGATCTGCGCGTCCGCGAGCGCGAAGCCCAGCGCGACCAGCACCCCGAGGATCACCGCCCCGCCGACCCACCGGCCCCAGTGCCGCAGCGGGACGACGGGCAGCTCGTCATCGACCATTGACGGTGGCCTTCGCGATAGCGCCCTGCGTGACGCCCCACTTGTCCATGATCTTGCGGTAGGTCCCGTCGTCGATCAGCGCCTGCAACGCTTTCTGGATCGCGGTGGCCAGCTCGGGCGTGCTCTTGTTGACGCCGATGCCGTAGGGGCCGCCGTTGATCGGGGCCGCGTCGACGACCTCGAAGAACTGGCCGTCACCGGCGGTCTTGGCCACGTAGACGGCAGTGGGCAGGTCGTTGAGGATGGCCGCGACCCGGCCGGTGCGGAGTTGGTTCTGGTTCTGGGTGTCGCTGTCGGTGGCGGTGACGGCGATGGACCCGGTCGGGCACGGGAAGGTCTTGGCGTACTGCTCCTGGCTGCTGCCCAGGTTCACCGCGACGGCCTTGCCGCACAGGTCCTGCGGGGTTTTGATGCCGTCCGGGTTGCCCTTGCGGACCATGATCGTGATGCCGGACGTGAAGTAGTCGACGAAGTCGATCTTCTGCTGCCGCTCGGCGGTGTCGTTCATCGCGTCCATCGTGACGTCGATGCGGCCCGCCTGGAGGCTGGTGATCAGCGAGCTGAACGCCATGTCCTGGTGCTCCACCTTCAGCCCGAGCTTGGCGGCGACGGCGGTGATCAGGTCGACCTCGGAGCCGATCGGGGTCTTGCCGTCCTCGGCGTAGAAGTTGTTCGGCGGGTTCTGGATGTTCGAGCCGACCCGCAGCTTGCCCGCCTGGGCGACCTGCGGCGGGACCAGCGCGGCGAGCCCGTCGTCCTTGGCGACGACCGGCGTCTCCGGTGTGGCTCCTCCGGTGGGCGCGGGCGCGCACGCGGCGAGCACGACCAGGGCAAGAGCGGCGATCCAGCGGGTCACAGGCCACCTCCTCAGCGGGTGGCCTGCAAGTTACAACTGATTGTTGAAGGCGTCCACAACTCGTTGAAGGGAATCGAGGGGTTCGCGCGCGCGTTGACCCGGGTAACCGGGGGCGAAACCCCAGTCGAGGCGAGGAGTACTCAATGGCGACGGTGGAGCTGACCACGCAGAACTTCGACGAGGTGGTCGGCGGTTCCGACCTGGTCCTCGTCGACTTCTGGGCGGACTGGTGCGGCCCGTGCAAGCAGTTCGCCCCCGTGTTCGAGCGGTCGGCGGAGAAGCACCAGGACATCGTGTTCGGCAAGGTCGACACCGAGGACCAGCAGCAGCTGGCGGCGGCGTTCCAGATCCGCTCGATCCCGACCCTGATGATCGTGCGCGACGGCGTCGTGCTCTACGCCCAGCCGGGCGCCCTGCCCGAGGCGGCCCTGGAGGACCTGATCGACCAGGCCCGCAAGGTCGACATGGAAGAGGTCCGCAAGCAGGTCGCCGAGCAGCAGGCCTGACCCGCCCGGCTCGACCCGGCTCGGGTGGACCAGCCGGCTCGACCAGGTCAGCCGGCTCACGTGGACCAGCCGGCTCGACCGCACCGGCCGGCTTCACGACACCGGCCCGGACAACCACATCAGCCCAGCCGCGCCCGCCTGCCGGCCTCCGGCCCCCGATTCCATTGTCCCACGAGGGACCGACAGGATCGTGGGGCGGAGCCGGCTGAGGCGGTGTGCGCGGGTGGTGTGCGCAGGGTGCCGTCAGGAGGTGTCCGCGCTGGTCAGGGGGCGGCGGGCAGGCTGAGGGGTAGGTCGAAGAGCTCGAAGTGCTCGGTGCCGATGAAGGACGTCAGCTCGGCGATCAGGCCACCCCGCAGCGTCAGCACCGTGATGGACCAGGCGTCGTGCCGCTCCTCCCCCTCCCTACGCAGGTAGCACGCCACAGCCGGCTGGGCGTTGGCGCTGGTCACGATGTGTCGCCACGCCCCGCAGGTGGTCAGCGGCACGCGGGTGGCGAAGTCCATCACCGCGTCGCGACCCCGGTACCAGTGCGGCATCGGCGGCATGGACCAGGTGACGTCCTCGGTGAGCAGGGCGACCAAGCGATCTGCGTCGCCGCGTTCCAGAGCTGCGGTGTAGCCGGCGACGACCTCGCGGATCCGGGCGTCCTGGACCTTGCTCAGCGCGGGCTGCCCCGACGCACCGCCGACCTTGGCCGCCAGGACCCGCCGTGCTCGGGCCAGGGCCGAGTTCACGCTGGTGGGGGTGGTCTTCATGACGTCGGCGATCTCGGCGACGGTGAAGCCGAGCACCTCGAACAGCAGCAGGGCCGCGCGCTGGTTGCCCGGCAGGTGCTGCAAAGCGGCGACGAAAGCCAGTTCCACTGCCTCGCGCTGCTCGTAGCGGGCGTCGGGGTACGGGCCCAGCCAGGCCACATCCGTGCGCGGGACGTGCTCGGTGACCTCCGTGCTCGCCGGTCCCAGGTCCACCGGCAGGGCGCGCTTGCCCCGGTGCTCGACCGCGTCCAGGCAGGCGTTGGTGCAGATGGCGTACAGCCAGTTGCGCACCGACGACCGCCCCTCGAACCGCCCGAACCCGCGCCACGCCCGCAGCAGCGCCTCCTGGAGGGCGTCGTCGGCGTCGTGGACGGACCCCAGCATGCGGTAGCAATGGGCGTGGACCTCGCGTTTCAGGGGTTCCACCAGGCGCGTGAAGGCCTCGTGGTCGCCTGATCGGGCGAGGGTCAGGCCCGGGTCGTCGGACCGGCGAACAGAAACTTCGCTCACGACCGACGATTCTGCCCCGCCGCGGGAGTCACCCCCTTCCGAATGGACGACAGTCCCAACCGATTCGGAGGAACCCCATGAGCCACACAGTCACGGCCGACACGCTCCGTGTGGACGACGCCACGCTGCACTACGAGCTGCGCGGCAGCGGGCCGCTGGTCGTGCTGGTCGGCGCGCCGATGGACGCGCGGGCGTTCGAGCCGCTGGCCGACCTGCTCGCGGCCGACCACACCGTGCTCACCACCGACCCGCGGGGCATCCTGCGCAGCCCGGTGGACGACCGGGACCGCGACTCCACGCCTGAGCTGCGCGCCGACGACCTGCGCCGGCTCGTCGAGCACGTCGGCGTCGGGCCGGCCGCGGTGTTCGGGTCCAGCGGTGGGGCGGTCAGCGCGTTGGCGCTCGCGCAGCACCACCCGGCCGCCGCGCACACCGTCATCGCGCACGAGCCGCCGCTGGACCAGCTGCTGGACGACCGGGAGGAGTTGCGGGTCAAGACCGAGGACATCGTCGCCACCCACCTGGCCGGCGACGTGCTGGGCGCGTGGAAGAAGTTCCTCGCGGTGGCGAACATCCACGTGCCCGACGAGGTGGTCGAGCACATGGCCGCCGAGCAGCAGGACCCGCAGGCCGCCGCCGACGCCTGGTACCAGCACGCCCGGATGCTGCTGCCCACCACGCTGTGGGAGCCCGACCTGGACGTGCTGCGGACGACGTCCACGCGGGTGCTCGTCGGGCTCGGCGAGGAGTCGGCGGGCCAGCTGTGCGACCGGACCTCGCGGGCGCTGGCCGCCGCGCTGGGCGTCGAGCCGACGATGTTCCCCGGCGGGCACATCGCGTTCGCCGAGGACCCGGTCCCGTTCGTGGAGCGCCTGCGCCCGCTGCTGTGAAGCCCGGTGCGGTGAATCAAGCGCCCGCCGGTGTGACGCGTCCGGTGTGCGTACACCGTGCGTGATGTGGGTAGTCCTGGGCCGATGAGAGGAGACGGCCCATGAACCACGTCGCCAGCGACCGCGACCCGTCCACCGCCGAGCTGGTCAGCCGGCTGTCCGAGCAGGTCAGCCGGTTGGCCCGGGACGAGATCAGGCTCGCCGTCGCGGAGGTCAAGGACAAGGGGAAGCACGTCGGGGTCGGTGCGGGGCTGCTGGGCGGCGCCGGGGTGCTGGCCTGGTTCGGCGTGATGGCGCTGATCGCCGGGCTGGTCCTGGTGCTGGCCCTGGTCATGCCCGCGTGGGCGGCGGCGTTCGTCGTCGCCGGCGTGGTGTTCGCCGTGGCCGGCGTGCTGGCCTTGATCGGCCGCAAGCAGATCGACCGGGGCACGCCGCCCATCCCCGAACAGGCCGCGGAAAGCGTCAAGCGGGACATCACCCAGGTGAAGGCGAGGGCGCACCGATGAGCAAGGACAACCCGCAGGACCCCACCGAACTGCGCGCCGACATCGAGCGGACGCGCGGCGACCTCGGCGACACCGTCGAAGCGCTGGTGCACAAGGCCGACGTGCCGGCACGGGTGAAGGAGACGGCGCACGAGAAGGTCGAGCAGGTGAAGGACACCGCGCAGCAGAGCGCGGTGCGCGTGAAGGAAACCGCGCAGCAGGGCGCGGAGCGTGTGAAGGAAACCGCACAGCAGAGCGCGGTGCAGGTGAAGGAACAGGCCGCGACCGTCGCGGAACGCGTCAACACCGCTGCCGCCGTGGCCGCGGAGAAGGCGCAGGAGGCGGCGTCGAAGGTGACCGTGCAGGCGTCCCAGGTGACCGACAGGGCCGTGCAGGCCCTGCCGCAACCGGTCGCCGAGCAGGTCCGCCGCCACCCGGCCGCACTGGCGCTCGGGGCGGCGGCGGCCGTCCTGCTGGTGTGGCGGCTGGTGAGGGGCAGGTCATGAACAAACTGCTGTACCGACCGCTGGGCATGCTGTTCAGCGTCCTGGGCGGCTTGGCGGCCTCCCGGCTGTTCGCCCAGGTGTGGAAGCTGATCAGCGGCGACAAGGTCGCCCCGACCGCCACCCAGAGGGACCGCGGGTGGGGCGAGGTCCTGCTGGCGGCCACCGTGCAGGGCGCGATCTTCGGCCTGGTGAAGGCCGCGATCGACCGGGGCGGCGCCACCGGCTACGACAAGCTGACCGGCGAGTGGCCCGGCGACACGGAGGACGTGGACAAGTAGCGGCGAGCGGGATCGCTCCACTCCGGAGCGATCCCGCTGTGTCGTGTCAGAACCGGGGCGTGCGCTTTTCCAGGAACGCCGCCACACCCTCCGCGTACTCCGCGCTGTGCACGGCCTCGTCGTACAACGCCTGCACGGCCGCGTCCTCCTCCACCTGCCCCACGGTCACCCGGTTCACGATCTCCTTCGCCCCCCGCACGCTCACCTGGGCCCGCGACGCGATGACCTCCGACAGCTCCTTCACCCGGGCGTCCAGGTCGTCGTGCACCTCGTTCACCAACCCGATCCGCAGCGCCGTCGCCGCGTCGATCAGCTCGCCGCTGAACAGGATCTGCTTGGCCCACGCCGGACCCACCACGTCGACCAACTGCTTGGTGGACGTGAAGTTGTAGACGATCCCCAGCTTCGCGGGCGTGATGCCGAACCGCGCCCCGGATGACGCGATGCGCAGGTCGCAGGCCAAGGCGATCTCGCACCCGCCACCCACGCAGAAGCCGTTCACCGCCGCGATCGTCGGCTTGCCCAGCAAAGCGATGGCCCGTTCCCCGTTGTGCACGGCCTCGCTGTACCGCGCCGCACCAGCCGCGCCCGCACGCAAAGTCGAGAACTCGCTGATGTCCGCGCCCGCCGAGAAGTGCTCGCCGCCCCGCACGACCAGCACCCGCACCTCGGGGGCCTCTGCGACCGTGGCCATCAAGCCCGGAAGGGCCGACCACATCTCGTAGCTCATGGCGTTGCGCTTGGCGGGGCGGTCGATGGTCAGGGTGGCGACCGGCCCGGACGTGTCCAACCTCAGCGTCATTACCGGAGGGTAAAGCGCGAACGCGCGCCCAGCCCCGTGACCGCCCTCACGCCAGCCACCAGAACGTGAGGCCGCCGACCACCAGGCCCATCGCGATACCGCCGACGACCTGCGCCACCGTGTGGTCCCGCAGCGCCACCCGCGACCACGCCACCAGGGCCACCGCGGGCGAGAACACCAGCGTCCACCAGCCGAACGTCACCACCAGCACGGCCAGCGCCCCGGACGCCACGGCCGCGTGCACCGAGATCTTCCACCCCCGACCGCCGCGCACCGGCCACAGGAACGTCACCGCGATGCTCACCAGCAGGCTCAGGAACATCGACACCGACAGCGCCAGCATCCGGTGCGGCGCGCCGCCCCACACCAGCAGCACGATCGCCGCGCCCAACGACACCGCGCACGTGAACAGCGGCACCAGGCGGCCCTCGCGGTTGGTCACGTGGTGGCCCTGCCACCGGCCCCGCCGCGCGCCGCGCACGACCACGGCCATCGGGATCACCGACCCGAACACCCCGACGACCGTCCCCCACACCACCGTCGCCACCGGGTCGCCGGTCGCGTGCCAGGCCACCAGCAGCGGCAGGCTCAGCACCAGCACCCACGGCGCGAGCACCTCCGTCACCACTCGGGCGAGTAACGGCGGCGTGGAGATGGCCATGCAGCGCAGCGTAAAGCGCGGTGGCCGCGGGCGTCGCCAAGATCGCCCACGACCACCGGGCCGTGTGACGGGACTACTGGCGGTACGCGTTGCGCGTGTAGGTCAGGCTGAAGGTCCCCCGGTTGGCGAAGTACGCCGACACCAGGTACGCCGGGTCGGTGGCGAGCAGGCCGCGCTGGAGGTCGCTGCCGTCGTTGCCGTCGTCCCAGCCCCATGCCGTATTTGCGGCGTTGTCCTTGCCGTTGTCGCCGCGGAAGGTGCCCCAGCTCGCGTAGGTGGTCGAGTCGTTGCGCCGCGCCCACAGGCCGCCGGTCGCGAACGAGTCCACCAGGCGGTAGCCGACGGACCGGTCGTTGCCGCCCGAGGGCACCTCGCCCGCGGACGACGGCACGTACACCACGCCGTCACCGCCCGGGAACTCCGCGCCGTTCCACGCGTACAGCCCGTGCCCCTTGGCTTCCTGCCGCGTGGTCGGCCGGCCGTTCTGCAACACCAGCGTGCCGTCCACGCTCTCCCGGCCGCTGGTGAAGGTGCTGCCGGCGGGCACGTACGAGTAGAAGTCGCTGTGCGCCACCGTGATCACGGCTTCGAGCTTGCCGTACACCGAGCCGTCCTTGCGGACGGTCGCCAGCAGGCCCTCCATGTCGTTCTCGTGGGTGTACTGGCCGAACGGGTCGGGGAAGTCCTCCCAGTCGCGCGGGTGGTAGAAGCTGTAGACCAGGAACCAGTGCGTGGTGGTCTCCACCACCGAGTAGTAGGCGGCGCCGGTCAGCCGGGACAGGGTGTCGTCCTGCGACTCCCAGTTGTTCAAGGCGTTCCACTCGCCGTCGAAGTCCACAGTGGACAGGTAGTCGGCGTCGTAGTCGGACGAGTCGGTGTCCTGGTAGTGGACCGGCGCCCAGTGGAACGCCAGTTCGGCGTCGGTCGCGGCCGACGCGGGCGGGGTGAGGGTCGCGGAGAGCGCCGCCGCGGTCAACAGCACCGCAGCGGCTTTGCGTGCAGGGGACAAGGTGCTCCACCTTCCTGACAGGGATGTGGCCCGACGGCTGAGCCAACGGGCCACGCGGAACCCTGCGGTGAAGCGGCGACCAACGCAAGGCGTTGATCAGATGAGCTTTGCGGGCGTGCGCGGGAAAATGCGGGAACCCGCACCCGGATCCCCTTGCGGGGTAACGGTTCGGTTCAGGGGGCCGGGAACATCTTCGCCATGCCCGGCGGCGGGGTGAACGGCCGCCAGTCGTCCGCCGGCTGCGCCAAGCGGTCCGCGACCACCCACCACACCGTCGAGTTGTAGCCGTAGCCGAGGTGGCTGGAGGCGACGGCGACGTTCTCCCGGCGCGGCCCGGGCTCCTCGACGCACGTCCGCCACGCCACGATCCCGTCGGACTTGGAGTAGACCGACGTCGCCGGCACCGGGATCGGCGGCCGGGTGTGCTCGGGCGGCGGCCGGTCCGCGCCGGTCACGTAGAACCGGGCCAGCAGCTGGTAGACGGGGTTGACCCGGGTCTGCCGGAGGTCGGTCATCGCGTAGGGGCTGCCCAGGGTGACGACCTGGCGCACCAGCTCGGGCCTCTCCCGGGCCAGCTCACGGGCGAAGATGCCGCCCAGGCTCCACCCGACGAGGCTGACCGGACCGCGGGCGGCCATGTCCTCCAGCAGGGCGCGCATGCCGGTGACGACGGGAACGGACGGCCCGATGTTGCGACCCAACCCCCACCCGCGGACGTCGTAGCCGAGGCCGGCGAGGAACTTCCGCAGCATCCCGGTGGCCCCGTCGGTGGCGCCCAGACCGGGCAAGACCAGCACACCGTGCCCGTCCCCGCTGGGCGCGGCCCGCAGGAGGGACCGGGTGGCGGCGAACTGCCCGATGTCCACGACGGCCCGGGTCGGCTCGGTGAGGTACCAAAGCAGGTTGGGCGCGCCACTCGGCAGAGCGGGCTCGGCCGGCAACGCAGGCTCGGCACCGGGGAACGCGGGCAAGGCGTCCGGCGGCGAGGGCTCGGCACCGGCGAACGCGGGCAAGGCGTCCGGCGGCGAGGGCTCGGCACCGGCGAACGCAGGCGAGGCAGGCGCGCCACCGGCAAACGCGGGCGTGGCATCCGGCGGCGCGGGCGCGGCGCTCGGCGAGGGCGTGGGCGGGTCCGGTGTGATCTCCGGTAGTGCCGACATGGCCCCTCACCCCCGGCTCGTCGTCGAGCTCCCCAGACTTTCCATGATGTTTCTCAAGAACCGGTCGCACCAGCCCTGAATACATCTCAACCGGATATCGCCCCGGAAGGGTGGCCGTAGAGGCCGGGTCCGTCGACGGTCACCCCGGCCAGGAACGCCGTCGAGGCCGCGTAGGACGCCTCCACCAACTCGGCGGTGTGCCCGAAGTCCAGCGGGGTCACCGGTTGCACCGGCGGACCGGGGAGGTAGAGGACCGGGACGTGCGTGGCCGCCAGCTCGACCTCCAGCACGGCCTGGTTGCGCATGCCCAGCGTGGCCCAGAACAGCAGGGTCTCGGCCAGGGTGGCGGGCACGGTCGGCAGGTGGCCGGGGAACGCGCAGTCCAGCACCACCAGGGACCGCGCGCCCATCGCCAGCGCCTGCCGGATGGGGACGTTCGCCAGCACCCCGCCGTCGTAGAGCACCCGGCCCTCGCGGTGGACCGCCGGGTAGATGCCGGGGATGGCGGCACTCGCCAGCACCGCCGACACCAGGTCCCCCTCGGTCAGGGTGAGCGCCGTGCCGGTCACGCAGTCCACCGCGACCGCGCCGAACGGCAGGGTCAGCTCGGCGAAGTCCGCGGCGCCGCCCAACCCGAACTTCAGCACCTCGGCCAGGCCGGTGTTGGGGAACAGGTGGGTCTTGTGCTGCCGCAGGGTCCGGGCCTGGGCCAGCAGGCCGCCGGGGAACACGCGGGCGCGGGTCATGTGGTGCCAGATCTCGGCCAGACGGGTAAAGGCGTTGGCTGGGTCCAGCGCGAGCAGGGCACCGTTCACCGAGCCGACGGACGTCCCGACGACCAGGTCCGGCACGACGTCGTGCTCGGCCAGCGCCCGCAACATGCCGACCTGCCCCGCGCCCAGGC
This sequence comes from Saccharothrix sp. CCNWYY140, assembly GCF_037401995.1. NCBI lineage: Bacteria > Bacillati > Actinomycetota > Actinomycetes > Pseudonocardiales > Pseudonocardiaceae > Saccharothrix > Saccharothrix sp. CCNWYY140. Next base: position 12,118 of record NZ_JBBEGC010000057.1, on the reverse strand, counting down.
TGCCCCCGCCACCCAGCACGAACCCGACCGGACCGGGAAGTTCGATCACGCCCCGCATCGTCGCACGAACTCCAGGACCCGCTCGGCGGCGTGCACCTGGTGCCCGGCCTCCGGCCACAACTCGACCTCGGCGTGCGGGACACCCGCGCTCAGCCGGCGCGCGGCCTTGACCCCGTCGTGCACGACGCTGCGCCCGCCGAACACCGCGAACACCGGGGCGGTCACCCGGCGGAGGTCGTCGCCGAACGGCACCTGCGGCGGCAGGTGGGCGCGGAACTCCCGGATGCCCGCGAGGACCAACCGCACGTCCGGCCGGTCCACGCCCACACCGCCGGCCCAGCGCAGGAACCACCTCCACGCCCACTCGCGGCGCACCACCATCGCCACCGCGCCCCGCCACACCACGCCGAACCCGAACCCCACCGACACCCCGGTCGGGTCGAGCAAGCTCGCCGACGCCACCCGCTCGGGCGCGTGCACCGCCGCCGCGCACACGTGCCACCCGCCGGTGGACGCCCCGACCAGGTGCGCCCGCCGCACCCCCAGCCCGGCGACCACCTCCCCCAGCCACCGGCCCCGGTCCCGGGCGTCGCGCAGCGGCGCGGTCTGCACGCTCAGCCCGGGTTCGCCCAGGGTGTCGACGGCGTAGGCGGTCCGGTCGGCCGAGTACCGGGTCAGGTCGTCGCCCCACCCGACCGCGGTGACCGACATCCCGGGCACCAGCACCAGCGGCACGTCGTCACCCGGCCCGAACCGGTAGACCCGGGTCGGGCCGTAGGAGGTCGGCACGTCCAGCGCGGCGTCGGGCACCGGAGCGCCCTCCCACGCCGCGCGGTAGGCGGCCAGGTAGCGGTCACGGGCTTCGGCACCGCGGAAATCCCCTGTTCTCATGCCCCGAACGCTAGGAACCGGCCCACCCGGGGTCTTGGACGAAAGTAAGCTCGGCCCATGTCGGCCTGGTCGCTCGTCGCACCGCACCGGGACATCGCCCGTGCCGACCCGCTGGTGTTCGGCCGGCCGCGCGTCCCGGGCGTGCTGTCCTACAGCGCCCACGACACCACCACCGACGTGCAGCACTGGACCGTCATGCCGCTCGGCGCGGTCACCCTGACCGTCGACCTGATCACCCCGGACCGCGCCGGCCTGCCACCTTCAGCGATCATCGGTCCGCGTGACCGCCCGTTGACCGCCACGCAGTCGGGCCGGGCGGAGGGCGTGACGATCGCCCTGAGCCTGCCCGCCGCGCACGCGCTGCTCGGTCCGCTGCACCCGTTCGCCGGCACCGCGGTGGGCCTGTCCGAAGCGCTCACCACCCACCTGGCCGAGCAACTCGCGGACCTGGGTTCGTGGCCCGAGCGCTTCGCCCTGCTCGACCGCTTCCTGGCCGGCCGACTCGCCACCGGTCCGCGCCCGCGGGCGGCGACCCTGCACGCGTGGCGACGGCTCACCGAAACCCGCGGCACGCTGCGGATCGCGGCGCTGGCCACCGAACTGGGCTGGAGCCGCCAGCACCTGGTCACCAGGTTCCGCCACGAGTTCGGCCTGACCCCGAAGGCCGCCGCCAGGGTGCTGCGCCTGCACCACGCCGTGCGCCTGCTGCCGACCACCGACCTCGCGACCGCGGCCGTCCTGAGCGGGTACGCCGACCAAGCCCACCTCAACCGCGACTTCCGCGCCCTGACCGGCACCACCCCCACGGGCTACCTGCCCTGAGCCGCGAGTCCACCAGCCCTTCCCACGATCCGAACGCCCTTGGCCCCGCGCCGGCCGGGGTGCCAGCATCGAGCCATGTCCCGGGCACCCGCGCTGTGCACGCGCCGCCACGTCGACTTCCGTCGGCAGGCGAGCGCGATGTGTGCCGTGCCCGCTTGACCAGTCCACTGTGGACACCAAGCACGGGAGGGACACCCCATGCACGCCCGCCGCAGAACTTCGACCGCCGCGACCGTCCTGCGCTCGGTGCTGGACAACGGTCCGGTCGCCCGCAGCACCATCGCGCGGCTGACCGGTCTGTCGCCGGCGGCGGTCACCCGGCAGTACGCCGAACTGGCCGGCCTCGGGCTGGTGCGCGAGGTCCAGGAGCGACGCGTGCCGCGGGCCACCGTGGGCCGGCCGCACGTGCCGGTGGACATCGACGTGGACCGGTTCGCGGTGTGCGGCGTGCACATCGCCGTCCCGCACACGACCTTGTCGTTGATGGACTTGCGCGGTCGCGTGTTGCACGAAGAGCGTGAGCCGCACGGCGCACGCACGCCGGAGGCCGTGTTCGGCCGCGTCCTGGCCAGGTTCCCGGCCTTCCTGGAAGCCACCCGCGCCGGCCGCACGCTGCTGGGCGTCGGTCTGGCGACCGGCGGCTGGGTGGACCCCGAGCGCGGCCTGATCGTCCGGCACAGCCAGTTGGGCTGGCGGGACGTGCCGGCGCGGGAAGCCTTGGCACCACTGGGGATGCCGGTGCACGTGGAGAGCCACAGCCGGGCGTTGGCCCGCGCCGAGCAGCTGTTCGGCGACCAGCGGACCCGGTCCAGCCTCGTGCACCTGTTCGTGGGCAACGTGGTGGACGCGGCAATCGCCACCGGCGGCACAGTGCACCACGGGCCGCGGTCGGCGTCCGGCGACGTAGCGCACCTGCGGCTGGAAGACAGCACCGCGGAGTGCCCGTGCGGGCGGCGCGGGTGCCTCCAGGCCACCGTGTCCGACCGCGCGGTGGCCGAGCGGGCGGCACGCGCAGGCCTGATCCCCGAACCGTCCCTCCCCCTGCTCCTCGACAAGGCCGAGCACGACATCGACGCCCGGACCCTGCTGCGCGAACGGGCGCGGCACGTCGGCCGGGCCGCCGGGCTGCTGCTGGACGTGATCAACCCCGAGGTGCTGGTGGTCACCGAGGCCGGGGTCATCGGTTTCCCGGAATGCCTGGACGAACTGCGCGCGCAGGTCGGCGACCGGGCCGACGCGGTGGTGCCGACCAGTTTCGGGCACGAGGTGCTCAGCGTCGCCGCCGGTTCGGTGGTGCTGGACGCCGTCTACGGCAGCCCTCTCGACCTCAGCGCCTGACTTCCAGGGCGGCTGAGGCGGCGCGGAAGAACAAGACTGTTTGTGATCGATGTCTCCGTGCACCCTCGACGGCGTTGATCGTCGATTGGGGGGCGCGTGGCCGGCAGTGGTGTCGAGCGGGAGATCGAGGTCGAGCAGGAGTACGTCCGGGGGCTGTACGGCCTGCTGGACGACATGCGCGAGGAAGCCGCCCGGCGGTTGGAGGTCGCGGACCGGGAAGCCGCGGGGGTGTGGCGGGCCGAGGTGGAGCGGCTGGAGGCGGTGGAGGAGGGATTGTGCTTCGGGCGGCTGGACCTGCGGGACGGGCGGCGGGTCTACCTCGGCAGGCTCGGGCTGTTCCCCGAGGACGGTGACGAGCCGCTGTTGGTGGACTGGCGGGCTCCGGTGGCTCAGGCCTTCTACACCGCCACCGCCGTGGACCCGCAGGGCGTGAGACGGCGTCGGCGCATCACCACGCGCGGGCGGACCGTGGTCGCGCTGGACGACGAGTTGCTGGAAGACGGGGATGGGGAAGGCCTGGTCGGCGGGGCCGCGTTGTTGGCGGCGGTGACGGCCGAGCGGACCGGGCGGATGCGCGACGTCGTGACCACCCTCCAGGCCGAGCAGGACCGGATCGTCCGCAGCGACGCCGGCGGGGTGCTGGTGGTGCAGGGCGGTCCCGGCACCGGGAAGACGGCCGTCGCCCTGCACCGGGTCGCCTACCTGCTCTACACCCGTCCCCACCTGCGCACCCGGGGTGTGCTGGTGGTGGGGCCCAGCCGGGTCTTCCTCCACTACATCGACCAGGTCCTGCCGGGGCTGGGCGAGCAGGGCGTGATCACGACGACGATCAGCGAGTTGCTGCCGGGTGTCGAGGTCGGCCGGGTGGACCCGCCCGAGGTCGTCGCGGCCAAGGGCGCGGCGGTCATGGCCGAGCGGATCGCGGCGGCGGTGCGGTCCCGGGTGCGCATCCCGGAGGACCCGGTGGACGTCGAGTTCGAGCAGCAGGTGCTGTGGCTCGACCCGGACACGTGCGCCCGAGCCGTGCGCAAGGCCCGGCGGACCGGACTCCCCCACAACCAGGCCAGGTTGGTGTTCCATCAGGAGATCGCGGACGTGCTCGCGCGGCACCTGGTCGAGGGCATGGAGGCGGTCGTGCTCGACGACTCCGGCGAGGCGCTCGACGGCGGCAGTCCGGACGGCCGGCTCAGCGAAGCCGACCTGCGCGCGCTGGCTGCCGCGGGAGTCGTGGTCGACGATGATCAAGACGAGCCGAGGACCCTGTTGGACGAGACCGACCGCGCCGCTCTGCGGGACTCGCTGATCGCCGACAAAGGCGTCCAGGCGGCGCTCGACGAGCTGTGGCCCCCGCTCACGCCGGAGCAAGTGGTCTCCGACGCCCTGGGCGGACGGGTCGACGGCTGGAGCGCGGCGGACGTGCCGCTGCTGGACGAGGCCGCCGCCCTGATCGGTCACGCCGACCGCCCGACCTTCGGGCACGTGGTGGTCGACGAAGCGCAGGAACTGTCCGAAATGGCCTGGCGGATGCTGATGCGCCGATGCCCCACCAAGTCGATGACCGTCGTCGGAGACCTCGCCCAGACCGGGAACCCCGCCGGCGCCTCGTCGTGGGACCACGTGCTGCGACCCCACGTGGGCGACCGCCGGCGGCTCGTCGAGCTCACCGTCAACTACCGCACACCGGCGGAGATCATGACCGCCGCCGCCGGCCTGCTCACGACACCGCCACCCCGGTCGGTCCGCGAGGCCGGCGAGACACCCTGGCGGATCGGCACCACACCCGCTGAGCTGCCCGCCGTCGTCGCCGACCTCGCCCGGGTCCACACCGGCGGCCGGCTCGCGATCATCGCCCCGCACGCCCGGATCGAGCCCCTGGCCGCCGCGCTGTCCCTGCCCGCACCACCGGACCTGGCCGACGAGGTCGTGCTGCTCACCCCCGACCAGGCCAAGGGCCTGGAGTTCGACGCGGTCCTGATCGCCGACCCGGCCGGCATCCTCGACGCCACCCCGCTCGGCCACCACGACCTCTACGTCGCCATGACCAGGGCGACCCACCGACTGGGCGTCGTGCACCCCGGCCCGCCACCGGCGGCGCTGTCCGGCCTTCGGCTCGGGTCGGGGTGAGCCCGGGTCGGGTCGAGATGAGGTCAGGTCAGGTTGAGGTGGAAGCGCAGGATGCGGGTGCGCTCGGGGCCCAGGACCGGTTCCGCCTGGGTGAGCAGCGTGGACAGCTCGGTCGCGCGCGGGCCTTCCGGGACCGAGTAGGTGGTGGTGGCGTCGTGCCTGAGCCAGTTGCCGAGGTCCGCACGGGCCGTGGCGCGCAGGGCGTGTTCGGGGCCGCCGATCAGGTGCAGGTCGACGCTGATCCGCGTCCAGACGCCGTGGGCGCACAGGAGGCGGTAGGCGGCCCGCTGCACGTGGGTCGGGTGCGGTCGGTGCAGAAGTGCGCGCAGGGAGCGCTCGTCGAGGGTGTCGGCCTGGTCGAGCAGGGACAGCACGACCTGGCGCGTCACCGACCCCACCGGGTCGGTGAGCAGGGGCAGCAGGAGGTCCCGCGGTGTGTCGCCGAGGTGGCGCAGGCCGCGGACGGTCTCGGCGCGGCCACGCGAGGACGGGTGGGACAGCCACGGCCGCAGGGCGGCGCTGTCGGCACAGGCACCGGTCTCGGCGCTGTCAGCACGGGCACCGGCCTCGACGCGGGCGGCGCTGTCGGCGCTGTTTGCGCGGGCACCGGCCTCGGCGCAGGCGGCGCTGTCGGCGCTGTTTGCGCGGGCGGCGGTCTCGGCGCGGGCGGTGCTGGCGGTGCGGGTGCCGGTCTCGGCCAGGCCGGCGATCACCGCGGGACGGGGTGGCCGTTGCTGGTCGAGCAGGGCGCGGTACCGGGTGGCCGGGTCGGTGCCTGCGCGGCGGAGGGCCACCTGGGCGGTCGCGCGGACCAGGGCGCTGCGGTCGGCGAGCGCCCGGTCCGCCGGGTCGGTGTCGCCGGCGGCGGCCAGGGCGCGTACGGCTTCGGCGCGGATCGAGGCCGTCCGGCTGGTGAGCAGTCGGCGAGCCACCTCGGGGTCGCCGGTGGAGCGGATGGCGGCCTCCGCGCACAGGACGCGGATCGGCAGGTCGGGGTCGGTCCTGGCCGTGCGGACCAGGCGCTCGACGTCGAGCCGGCCGGTGTCCAGGGCGATGGTGTGCGCCAGGCGCCTGGTGTGCCGGTCCTCGGACGCCAACGCCGCGGTCAGGGCCGCGGCGGGGCCAGCGCGCAGCACGTTCTCCACGGTCTCGGCCAGCCATCGGCCCTCCTGCCGCGCCCGCAGGGCGAGAGCGACCGGAGCCAAGGCGGTGACGGCCTCGGCAGGCGCCCGGTCCAGCATCCCCGCGCACACCCGGCGTGCCCGGTCGCGGACCTCGGGGACCCAGTCCGCCGCCCGCAGCGCCAGCATCGGCAGCGCGGTGACATCGTCACGTTCGCCCAATGCGGTGACGACCGCCTCCCGGACATACCCGTTCGGGTGACAGGCGGCGAGGAGGAGGTCGAGCGGTCCGGCCTGACCGGCGGCCAGGCGGCGGGCCGCCGTGTAGGTCCACGCGGGGGCGTTCCACGTCGAGCTCCGCGCGGAAGCGTCCAGCGCGATCCACCCGCGCGGGTCCGCGGCGTCCGGCACCTGCACGACGGCGACCGGCTCCGACACCGCCGGAACCCGGTCGAAGATCTCACGCAGCCGCCACACCAGCCGGTCGAGGAAGCCGTCCACGGCCGCCATGATCCCCCCGGGTCCGGCCGGCGAGCACCCGGTTTTCCCCCGCCCGCACGACCCCCGCGCGACCCGCCCAGTTCGGCCCCTGCCCGCCCGCGCGGTCGGCGTGCGGGCAGAATGCCCGTCGTGACCACAGCCATCCACCAGAGGATCGCCGACGAGCTGGGCGTGCGTGCCGGACAGGTCAGTGCCGCCGTCGAACTGCTCGACGGGGGCTCGACCGTGCCGTTCATCGCCCGCTACCGCAAGGAGGCGACCGGCGCGCTGGACGACGCCCAGCTGCGCACGCTGGAAGAGCGGCTGGGCTACCTGCGGGAACTGGAGGAGCGCCGGGCCGCCGTCCTGGAGTCCGTCCGGTCGCAGGGCAAGCTGGACGACGCCCTGGAGGCCGCCATCCTGGCCGCCGACTCCAAGGCCCGCCTGGAGGACCTCTACCTGCCCTACAAGCCCAAGCGGCGCACCAAGGCGCAGATCGCCCGTGAGCAGGGGCTGGAGCCGCTGGCCGACGGGCTGCTGGCCGACCCCACCCTCGACCCGCAGGTCGTGGCCAAGGAGTACCTGACCGAAGAGGTCGCGGACGTGGCCGCCGCCCTCCAGGGGGCCCGCGCGATCCTGGTCGAGCGGTTCGGCGAGGACGGCGACCTCATCGGTGAGCTGCGCGAACGCATGTGGTCGCGGGGTCGGGTGGCGTCGAAGGTGCGCGAGGGCAAGGAGGAGGAGGGCGCCAAGTTCTCCGACTACTTCGACTTCTCCGAACCCTTCGGCAAGCTGCCCTCGCACCGCATCCTCGCGCTGTTCCGCGGCGAGAAGGAAGAGGTCCTCGACCTGCACCTGGAGCCGGGCGACGACGACGAGGAGCCCTCGACCTACGAGGTCGCCATCGCGGCCCGGTTCGGGGTGGACAACCAGGGTCGGCCGGCCGACAAGTGGCTCGCCGACACCGTCCGCTGGGCGTGGCGCACCCGCATCCTGGTGCACCTGGGCATCGACCTGCGCTCCCGGCTGCGGCAGTTCGCCGAGGACGAGGCCGTGAAGGTGTTCGCGTCCAACCTGCGCGACCTGCTGCTGGCCGCGCCCGCCGGCACCCGCGCCACGATGGGCCTGGACCCCGGGTTCCGCACCGGCGTGAAGGTGGCCGTGGTCGACGCGACCGGCAAGGTCGTCGCCACCGACGTCATCTACCCGCACGTGCCCGCCAACAAGTGGGACGAGTCGATCGCCAAGCTGGCCGCGTTGGCGCACAAGCACTCCGTGGACCTGATCGCCATCGGCAACGGCACCGCCTCGCGCGAGACCGACAAGCTGGCCGGCGACCTGCTCAAGCGGCACCCCGAGCTCAAGCTGACCAAGGCCGTGGTGTCCGAGGCGGGCGCGTCGGTGTACTCGGCGTCGGCGTTCGCCTCGGCCGAGCTGCCCGGGATGGACGTGTCGCTGCGCGGCGCGGTGTCCATCGCGCGCCGGTTGCAGGACCCGCTGGCCGAGCTGGTCAAGATCGACCCGAAGTCCATCGGCGTCGGGCAGTACCAGCACGACATCACCGAGACCAAGCTGTCGCGCTCGCTGGACGCGGTGGTCGAGGACTGCGTGAACGCGGTCGGCGTGGACCTGAACACCGCGTCCGTGCCGCTGCTGACCCGCGTCTCGGGCATCACGGCGGGCCTGGCGGAGAACATCGTGCAGCACCGCGACGCCAACGGCCCGTTCAGGTCGCGGCGCGCTTTGAAGGACGTGCCGCGCCTGGGTCCGAAGGCGTTCGAGCAGTGCGCGGGCTTCCTCCGCATCCCCAACGGCGACGACCCGCTCGACGCGTCCTCGGTGCACCCCGAGGCCTACCCGGTGGTGCGGCGCATCCAGCAGGCGGCCGGTGCTGAACTGATCGGCAACACCAAGGTGCTCAAGGCGCTCAAGCCCGAGCAGTTCGTGGACGAGCAGTTCGGTCTGCCGACCGTCACCGACATCCTGCGCGAGCTGGAGAAGCCGGGCCGCGACCCGCGTCCGGCGTTCAAGACGGCGACCTTCGCGGATGGCGTGGAGAAGATCGCCGACCTCAAGCCCGGGATGGTGCTGGAGGGTGTGGTGACGAACGTGGCGGCGTTCGGGGCGTTCGTGGACATCGGCGTCCACCAGGACGGGCTGGTGCACATCTCGGCGCTGTCCAACACGTACGTGAAGGACCCGCGCGATGTCGTGAAGTCCGGTGACGTGGTGCGTGTGAAGGTGCTCGAAGTGGACATCGCGCGCAAGCGGATCGGGTTGACGCTGCGGCTGGAGGACGAGCCGGGTCGCAAGGGGCCGCAGCAGCGGGACCAGCGTGGTCCGCGTGGCGGCGGTAGCGGCGGCGGCGGTGGCGGCGGCGGCGGCGGTCGGGGTGGTAAGCAGGGGCAGCGGCAGGAGCGACCGCCGGCCAACGGGGCGATGGCCGAGGCGCTGCGGCGTGCGGGGCTTGGCGGGTCGAAGTAGGGGTACCCGGACTGCCATGAGGGTCGTCGTCACGGGTGCCAGCGGCAACGTGGGGACGGCCCTGCGCCGGGTCTTGGCCGGGTTGGGTGCGGACGTGGTGTGCGTGGCCCGGCGTGTGCCCGAGGACGCCGCCGAGCCGAGTCCGGCTACGAACGCGGCCGGGCCAGGTCCGGCGGGAAGCGCGGTCGGGCCGGGTGCGGCGGGAGGCGCGGCCGGGCTTGGTGCGGCGGGGAGCGCGGCGGCCGAGGCGTGGGTTAGCTGCGATGTCGGCGCGCCGGCGGCGGATGTCGTGTTGCGGGATGTCTTCGCCGGGGCCGATGCCGTGGTCCACCTGGCGTGGGCGGTCCAGCCCGGTTCCGGTGATCCGCCCATGCGGCGCACCAACCTCGACGGCAGTGCCCACGTCCTCGCGGCGGCGGCCGGCGTGCCCCACGTCGTGGTGGCCTCCTCGGTCGCCGCCTACGCGCCCGCACGGCACGTGGTGGACGAGACCTGGCCGTGCCGCGGGGTCCCGGGCAGCGCGTACAGCCGGCAGAAGGCCAGGTTGGAGCACCTGCTCGACCAGTACGACGGCGCGCCGGTCGCCCGGATCAGGCCGTGTGCGGTCGTCCAGCCCGACGCGGGGGCCGAACTGGACCGCTGGGCGTTGAGCCCGCTCGTACCGCCCGGACTGCTGCGCAAGCCCTGGCTGCCGGTGCCGCTGTGGTCGGGGCTGCGCGCCCAGGTGGTGCACGCGGACGACGTGGCGCGGGCGATCGTGGTCATCCTGCGTCACCGGGCACAAGGCGCGTTCAACGTGGCCGGTGAGCCTCTGCTGGACGCGGATGACCTGGCTCGCGTGTTCGGCGGGTTCCGGCTGCCGGTGCCATTGCCGGTGTTGACAGCATTGGCTTGGCCCACCTGGCGGCTCGGCCTCCAGCCCCTGCACCCCGGCTGGCTCCGACTCGCCGACCAGGCGTCCATTGTGGACACCACCCGGCTGCGCACGTTGGGGTGGGAACCGAGGCACGACGCCCGTGAGGCGTTGGCGGAATTCGTGGCGGCGGTGGCACAGGGGCGCGGGTCGTGGGGGCCGCTCGCCCCGCACGGCGGGCCGCGGTTGGGCAGACTGGGGTGGGGACGCCCCGTGCACCAGAGCCAAGGAGGCTGAGTGGCCGACGACGTGGACGCGGTGGTCATCGGGTCCGGCCCCAACGGGCTGGTCGCCGCGAACCTGCTAGCCGACGCGGGCTGGGAGGTGGCCGTCCTGGAGGCCGCCGACGAGCCCGGGGGCGCGGTGCGCACTGCGGAACTGACCGCCCCCGGGTTCCGCAACGACCTGTTCAGCGCCTTCTACCCGCTGGGCGCGGCGTCACCGATCATCGCCGGTCTTGGTCTGGAACGGCATGGTCTGCGCTGGCGACACGCACCCGACGTGCTCGCGCACGTCCTGCCCGACGACCGGGCGGTGCTGCTGTCCCGGGACGTCGAGCGCACGGCGGCGTCGGTGGAGTCGTTCGGTGCGGGAGATGGCGAGCAGTGGCGTGCGGAGTTCGAGCGGTGGCAAAGGGTTCGGGACACGCTGATCGAGGCGTTGATGCGGCCGTTCCCGCCGGTGCGGGCGTCGGCCGGGTTGGTGAACGCGGTCGGCACGGCGGACACGCTGCGCTTGGTCCGGATGTTCACGCAGTCGGTGCGGGCGTTCGGGAACGAGCGGTTCAGGGGTGAGGGCGGGCCGTTGTTGTTGGCGGGCAACGCCATGCACACGGATCTTGGTCCGGATCAGGCGGGTAGCACTGCTTTTGGGTGGCTGCTGAGCATGTTGGGCCAGGACTTCGGTTATCCCGTGCCTGAGGGTGGGGCCGGGGTGTTGACCGAGGCGCTGGTGAAGCGGCTGGGTGGGGTTGTGGAGTGCGGGCGGCGGGTGTCGCGGGTGGTTGTGGCGCGGGGGCGGGCTTTGGGGGTGCAGGACGCCTCTGGGGGGTTCGTGCGTGCGCGTAAGGCGGTGCTGGCTGATGTGCCTGCGCCTGTGTTGTATTTGGATTTGGTGGGTGAGGAGCATCTGCCGGCGCGGTTGGTGGATGACCTGGCCAAGTTCGAGTGGGACGACGCCACGGTGAAGGTGGACTGGGCACTGTCGGGTCCGATTCCGTGGACGGCGGAGGAACCGCGTGGCGCGGGGACTGTCCATGTGGGTGGGGATTTCAACGGGTTGGCGGTGGGGAGCACGGAGATCGCGGTGGGTCGGTTGCCGCGGACGCCGTTTGTGATTTTGGGGCAGATGACTACTGCTGATCCGACGCGGTCTCCGGCTGGGACTGAGGTGGCGTGGGGATACACGCATGTGCCGCGCGGGGAGAAGTGGTCGGCGGATCGTTTGCGGCGGCGGGCTGATCGGGTGGAGCAGTTGATCGAGCAGCATGCGCCTGGGTTTCGGGACTTGATCGTGAAGAGGTTTGTGTGGGGGCCTGGGGATTTGGAGGAGCGCAACGTTAGTTTGGTTGGGGGGTCGATCAATGCTGGGACTGCGGCTATTCATCAGCAGTTGGTGTTTCGGCCTGTGCCTGGGGCGGGGCGGGCGGATACGCCGGTGGATCGGTTGTTCTTGGCTGGGGCCTCGGCTCATCCTGGGGGTGGGGTGCATGGGGCGGCTGGGGGTAATGCGGCTCGGGCGGCGTTGGCGCGGAATGGGTTGGCGGGGGACGCTTATCGGTTGTTGATGCGTGGGATCAACAAGCTGGTGTACTAGCTGGGCGGAGCCATGCTCCACCTGCTCGACCTCGCTTTTCGCGCTTTCAAGCGCGGAGCGCGTTCGAGCTTGCGAGCGCGGAGCGCGTCCTGTTTGGACCCGCGAAGCGTGGGCTTGAGGAAGCGAAGCG
>NZ_JBBEGC010000056.1:0-49196 GCF_037401995.1 Saccharothrix sp. CCNWYY140 | reverse complement strand
AAGGGCAAGGTCATCAAGACCGTCCCCGAGCACCAGATCGTCGAGACCCTCATCGAGGAGGCCATGCGCATCGCCGAGGAGCTGGGCGAGACCGCGGGCGACGGCGAGCCGGTGGTGACGGTCGGCTGAGCGGGTGGCGGACGCGCGTGGAATGGTGTCCATCTGGCAGGCTTGAAGCGTGCTGAGGTTGGCTGGCGCGCGTGTGCTGGACGAGCGGGACCTGAACGAGGTCCTCGCGGTGCTGGCTGGCGACCCGGTGGCCACGTGCATGGTGGCCGCCCGGGTCGAGGTCGCCGGGTTGGACCCGTGGCGGCTGGGCGGCGAGGTGTGGGCTTACGACCACCGCTCGCTGCGCGGCGCCCGGCTGGACGCCCTGTGCTTCGCCGGTCCGAACCTCATCCCGCTGTGCGGCAACGCGTCCGCCATCCGCAGCTTCGCCGACCGCGCGCGGCGGCGGGGCCGCATGTGCTCGTCCCTGGTCGGTCCCGCCGAGCAGGTGCTCGCGCTGTGGGAGGAGCTGGCCCCGGACTGGGGTCCGGCCCGCGAAGTGCGCGGTGACCAGCCGCTGATGGCGCTGGGCCGCACGCCGTCGGTGGCGCCGGACCCGCTGGTGCGGCCGGTGCGCCCGGACGAGCTGGACCGGTACCTGCCGGCGGCGGTGGCCATGTTCATCGAAGAGGTCGGCGTCGACCCGTGCGCCGACGATGGCGGCGCGTCCTACCGGGCGCGGGTGGCCGAGCTGATCTCCAGTGGCCGCGCGTTCGCCCGGTTCGAGGGCGGGGACGTGGTGTTCAAGGCGGAGATCGGGGCGATGTCGAACAAGGTCGGCCAGATCCAGGGCGTGTGGGTGCGGCCGGACCGGCGCGGGCACGGCATCGGCACCGCCGGGACCGCCGCGGTCGCCGAGCGGCTGGTGCGGGGGCTGGGCCGAACCGCCTCGCTGTACGTGAACAGCTACAACGAGGTCGCGCGGGCGGCCTACCGCAGCATCGGGTTCACCCAGGTCGGCCAGTACGCGACGGTGCTGTTCTAGCCACCGGGCATACTCACCTCCCGTGACCCTCCGGACTGCCCTGGCCGTGGTGGCGCTCCTGGTGCTCAGCGGATGCGGCCTGTTCTCCTCCAAGCCCGGTCCCGACCAGATCGCCGGCGACTTCCTGGCCAAGCTCGCCGCGGGGGACGTCGACGGCGCGGTGGCGCTGACCGACGATCCCGGCAAGGCCAAGGAGCTGGTCGAGAAGGTGCGCGGCGCCCTGAAGCCCGCCGCCGTGCGCGCCTCCGTCGAGCAGGTGCGGTCCTCCGGCGAGTCGTCGGCGGCCGACGCCACGGCGAAGCTGGAGTGGGAGCTGGCGCACGGCCGGGTGTGGTCGTACCAGACCAAGTTCGACCTGCGCCGCGAAGAGGACGCGTGGAAGGTGCACTGGGCGCCGTCCGTGCTGCACCCGAAGCTGGCCGCGCAGCAGTCCATCGGGGCGTCCGAGGTCAAGCCCGCGCTCGCCCCCGTCCTGGACCGCGAGGGCACGCCCCTGCTGTCACCCGAACAGGTGGTTTCGATCCTGCTGGACCCGGCGCAGGCCGGTGACGTGGGCGCGGTCGCCGGTGCGCTGGGCGCGGCCTTGGGCCGGATCGACCCGGCCATCACGGCGGCGTCGATCACCGACGGCGTCGGGAAGGTGCCCGCCGGGCAGGTGTACCAGGTGGCGGCGTTGCGCGACGCCGACTACCAGAGCGTGAAGCCGGAGATCTACGAGCTGCCCGGGGTGCGGTTCACCTCCCAGACCAGCCTGCTCGCGCCCGCGCGGGACTTCGGCTCGCAGGTGCTGCCCGCCGTGCGCAAGGCGGTGGAGGAGGAGATCGCGGGTCGGGCCGGGTTGCGGATCTACACCGTCAACGCGGCCGGCGACGAGGTCGAGGACCTGCACGAGGTGGCGCCGGAGCCCGCCGAGGCCATCTCCACGGGCCTGAGCCGGGCCGTGCAGACCGCCGCCGAGGACGCGCTCGAACCCATCGCGGAGCCCGCGATGCTGGTCGCGCTGTCCGCGTCGACCGGCGACGTGCTGGCGGTGGCGCAGAACAAACCCGCCGACGAGCAGGGCGCCATCGCCCTGACCGGCCGCTTCCCGCCGGGGTCCACGTTCAAGATGATCACCGCGGCGGCGGCGGTCGAGGCGGGCGTCCCGGCGGACTCGCCCCAGCCGTGCCCCGGTCGCATGACGATCGACGGTCGCCGGATCGTGCCCAACGACAAGGAGTTCGACAAGGGCACCATCCCGCTGCACTCGGCGTTCGCGTTCTCCTGCAACACGACGTTCGCGAAGATCGCCTCCGAACTGCCCGCGGACGCGCTGACCAAGCAGGCGGAGAAGTTCGGCCTGGGCGTCGACTTCGAAATCCCGGGCATCACCACCATCACCGGCTCGGTGCCCGCCGCCACGGACGTCGTCGAGCGCGCGGAGGACGGCTTCGGCCAGGGCAAGCTGCTGGCGAGCCCGTTCGGAATGGCCCTGGTGGCGGCCACGGCGGCCCACGGCACCATGCCCACGCCTGCGGTCCTGAAGGGCCGGGAGACCAAGGCGAACCTGAAGCCGACCGCCCCTTCGCCGGCGGTGCTGGAGCCACTGCGGGCGATGATGCGCGAGGTGGTCGAGTCGGGGACGGCTCCGCAACTGCGGCCGTACGGGGATGTGCGGGGGAAGACGGGGACGGCCCAGTTCGGCGACGGCACCAACTCGCACGGCTGGTTTGTGGGGTACCGGGGCGACGTGGCCTTCGCGACGCTGTTGCTGGGCACGAACACGTCCGCTCCGGCGGTGGACGCGTCGGCCCGGTTCCTGAAGGCGCTGGGCTGAATGGAGCAACATCAATGTGATACCATGTGATACATGGAGCGCATCGGGCTTCGCGAACTCCGGCACCACTCCACCGACTACGTGCGGCGGGCGCAAGCCGGCGAGCGGATCGCCGTGACCGACCACGGCCAGGTCGTCGCGCACATCGTCCCCCCGGACCCTGAGGCTTCGAGCCTTTGGGACGAGCTGGTGGCCAACGGTGAAGTGCTGCGCGGCCGTGGCGGCCCGCTCCCGGAACCGCTGCCGCCGACGACCGGCACGCCGTTGTCCGAGGTGTTGCGCCAGATGCGGGAAGACGAGCGCTGGTGATCTACTTCGACACCTCCGCACTGGTCAAGCTGGTGCAGACCGAGGCCGAAACGGCTGCGCTCCGCGAGTGGATCGACGCCCGGACCGGGGTTCGGCTCATGACGAGCACCCTGGCCCGGGTCGAGCTGATTCGAGCGGTGCGCGCCGAAGGCGACGCCGCCGTCCGGGTGGCGACCCGCCTGTTGGTGCAGCTCAACCAGATGCCGATGACGATGGACCTCCTCGACGCGGCGGGTGCGCTGCCGGTCCCGTTGCGGTCGCTCGACGCCATCCACTTGGCCTCGGCGCTGCGCTTGCGGAGCGAGTTGACCGCGTTCGTCGCCTACGACAAGCGGTTGCTGGCGGCGGCTGACGAAGTGGGGCTCGCCGTCGCCTCGCCCGGGGTCTCCTGACCACATTGGGGGTATACGGCGCACAGAGCGTCACGGTCACGCCGTACTGTGGAGGGCATGTCCGTGCGTGCCCCTCTTGAGCCTGGTGTGCTCTCCCCGCGTCGTCCGGTGCCCGCTGAGATCGAGCGGCCTGAGTACGTGGATCGCAAGGAGCCCAAGCGCAACACCGACCCGTGGGTGCAGCCGCCCGACGTGATCGAGGCCATGCGCGTCGCCGGGCGGTTGGCCGCGCAGGCGTTGCAGGAAGCGGGCAAGGTCATCGTGCCCGGGGTCACCACCGACGAGATCGACGCCGTCGTGCACGAGTTCCTGTGCGACAACCGCGCCTACCCCTCGACGCTGGGCTACCGGGGCTTCCCCAAGTCCTGCTGCACCTCGTTGAACGAGGTCATCTGCCACGGCATCCCGGACTCGACCGTCGTCCAGGACGGCGACATCGTCAACGTCGACGTCACCGCCTTCATCGGCGGCGTCCACGGCGACACCAACGCCACCTTCCTCGCGGGCGAGGTCAGCGACGAGGTCAAGTTGCTGGTCGAGCGCACGCACGAGGCCACCATGCGGGCCATCAAGGCGGTCAAGCCCGGTCGGCAGCTCAACGTGGTCGGCCGGGTCATCGAGTCCTACGCCAACCGGTTCGGCTACGGCGTCGTGCGCGACTTCACCGGTCACGGCATCGGCCGCACCTTCCACAGCGGCCTGGTCGTGCTGCACTACGACGCCCCGCACGTCCCCACGGTCATCGAGACCGGCATGACGTTCACCATCGAGCCGATGATCACGCTCGGCGGCATCGAGCACGACATGTGGGACGACGGCTGGACGGTCACCACCCGTGACAAGAGCTGGACCGCCCAGTTCGAGCACACCATCGTGGTCACCGAGGACGGCGCGGAGATCCTCACCGTCTGCTGAGCTCGGCCAGCAGGTCCGCCAGGGCGCCGGCGACCCGCGCGGGCTCCGACGCGGCGGCCAGGTGGTGCGCGTCCAGCGTCCGCACCGGCCACCCCAGCGTGCCCGCCTGAGCGGCGGCGTGCGCGTAGACCTCGCTGAGCTGCAAGTACGCGCACGGCCCCTGCCAGGCCACGGTCGGTCGGGGCTCCTTGAGGAACGCCAGCGGCACCTCGGGGGCCTCGGCCACGATCTCCTCCAGCAGCCGCACGTCCGGCACCATCGCCGACAGCGCCTCGGGGGCGAACCACGTGTCCCACCGGGGCATCAGGCCCTCGCGGGCGATCGACTTCAGGTGCGCCATGCGGTCGGCGGGGGCGTCGTCGCGCCAGCTCCGGCCCGGGGTGGGCAGCTCGGCGTCCACGAAGACCAGGCCGGACACCGGGGTCTCCAGGGCGTCGGCGAACGCGGGCAGCAGGGGACCCGCGCCGCTGTGCCCGACCAGCACCAGTTCGCCCTCGACCAGGGAGTCCTCCACGGCGTCGGCGAACACGCCGATGATGCGCTGGTGCACGGGCGCCGCGTTCACCGTGACCCGCAGGTCCAGCAGCAGCGTCGGGTGTCCGAGCGCGGCGAGGGCGTCGGCCAGCGGGCGCAGGCTCGCCGGACCGAGGTAGGGGCTGTGCACCAGGACGGTGGTGGCGGGCACGTCGACCATGACGTGGATGATGTCAGCCGGGACCGACAACGAGGGGACTTCGAGGACTGTGGGCGGTGCGCTGCTGGTCGCGGGCACGACGTCGGACGCGGGCAAGAGCGTCCTGGCGGCGGGGGTGTGTCGCTGGCTGACCCGGCGGGGGGTGCGGACGGCCCCGTTCAAGGCCCAGAACATGTCCAACAACTCGGTCGTCACGGTCGAGGGCGGCGAGATCGGCCGGGCCCAGGCGCTCCAGGCGGCGGCGTGCGGGCTCGAACCGAGCGTGCGGTTCAACCCCGTGCTGCTCAAGCCCGGCGGTGACCGCAGTTCGCAGGTGGTGGTGCTGGGCAAGGCGGTCGGCGAGGTGTCCGCCCTGTCCTACCGCGAGCGCAAAGCCGAGCTGATGACGACCGTCCTGTCCACTTTGGACAACCTCCGCCAGGACTTCGAGGCAGTGATCTGCGAGGGCGCGGGGTCGCCCACGGAGATCAACCTGCGGGCCAACGACATCGCGAACATGGGACTCGCCCGCGCCGCGGACCTGCCGGTCATCGTCGTCGGCGACATCGACCGCGGCGGGATCTTCGCGCACCTGTTCGGCACGCTGGCCCTGCTCGACCCGGCGGACCAGGCCCTGGTCAGCGGGTTCGTGGTGAACAAGTTCCGCGGCGACCCGGCCCTGCTCGAACCCGGCCTGCGGCAGCTGGACGCCCTCACCGGCCGGCCCGTCCTGGGCGTGCTGCCGTGGCGCGAGGAGCTGTGGCTGGACGCTGAGGACTCCCTGTCCTACACCGCCGACGGCGTGATCGGCCGGCCCGCGCCCCCGCACGGCGACCAGTGGCTGCGGGTGGCGGTCGTGCGGCTGCCGCGCATCTCCAACGCCACCGACGCGGAGGCGCTGGCGTGCGAGCCGGGCGTGTCGGTGCGGTTCGTCACCGAGCCGTCCCGGCTGGCCGACGCGGACCTGGTGGTCGTGCCCGGCTCGAAGGCCACCGCGCACGACCTGGCGTGGCTGCGCGCCACCGGCCTGGCCGACGCGATCGCCCGCCACGACGGCCCCGTGCTGGGCATCTGCGGCGGGTTCCAGATGCTCGGGCACAGGATCGAGGACGCCGTCGAGTCGCACGCGGGCACCGTCGAGGGGCTCGGCCTGCTCGACGTGGACATCCGCTTCGAACCGGACAAGACCCTGCACCGCCCGCACGGGCACGCGCTGGGCGAACCGGTCACCGGCTACGAGATCCACCACGGCCGCGTGACCCGGTCGACCGGGGAAGGCCTGATCACCCTGCCCGACGGCACCCCGGAGGGCGTGCTGTCCGGCCGCGTCGCCGGCACGCACTGGCACGGCCTGCTGGAGAACGACGGCTTCCGGCGCGCGTTCCTGCGCTGGGCGGCCGGCCACGCGGGCCGCACCGGGTTCACCCCCGCACCGGACACCGACTTCGCCGGCCGCCGCGCGGCGCAGCTGGACCTGCTCGGCGACCTGGTCGCCGACCACCTCGACACGGACGCGCTCCTCGCGCTGCTCGAACGTGGTGCTCCCACCGGACTCCGGGTCGTTCCGCCCGCGGGCGTCCCGCCGATCGCCTGACGGCGTCGCGGGCGGCGCGCGACCGCCAAGTCGCGCGGGGTGCCACCGAACGGCGTTCTCGTCGACGACCACCACCGGACGCCGCGGAGCGGGGCTGGTCCGGCCACCAAGCCGGGGCGTCCACTCACCGGTGTGCGGAGGGTCGCGCGGGCTCGGCCGCGGCGCGGAACCACTCGGGAGTCGTAGGGGCCTTAACGCTCGATCAGCGAGTCGCGGCCCGGGGGGAATGCGCATGCGGTCAGCGCGTCGAATCGCATGGCAGGCGCTCCCCCTTCCCAGCGAGTGGGTGTATTAGGAAAGTACCGGTGGAGGGCTGAGGAATACGTGGCCCGATCGGGGGAAGCGCGGTCACCCGGAGTCGCGGAGAACGGCCCAGCCGGCCTCGTCGGGCGTTTCGGCCCACCCGGCGGGCCACTTCCGGCGCACGTCGCCGACTTTCGTGCGCGCTCCGTCAAGGGCGGCCGTCGTCCGGACGCCGAAGTCGGTCTCCCCTTCGAACCGCGCGCCCCGGAACACCGCCTCGGCGAACACCACCCGCCGGAAGTCCGCCAAGCCCTTGAACCGGGCTTCGCGGAAGTCGGCCACACCGGTGAACTCCGTGCCACGGAACGTCGCCGGCCCCACGAACGTCGTCCCCGTGAAGGACGCCGAGCGCACCCGCGCGTGGGTCAGCGTGAGCTTCACGAGCGTCGCGTGCGACAGGTCGAGGTCGACGCCGTCCCAGAACGAGTCGGGTCGGTCCGGCCGCAGGTGCGCGGCGAGCAGGCCGGTGGCGGTCTGCCGGACCTCCTGCTCCTGGAACTTGCCCGTGTCGCGCGGCCCGATGCGGTCGCGGGTGTCCGGCGGGAGGCTGAACGGCATCCGCAGGTAGGCGCACATGAGGTTGACGATCGTCTGCCGGTGCGCGGGGTTGTCCTGGGCGAGCCGCTCCAGCGCGTACAGGCCGGCCAGCCGCACCGGGGCCTTGTCGCTGCCCAGTTGGTCGGCGGCCTTGCCGTACAGCTCGGTGACGCGCCGCTCGGTGGCGTCGTGGTCCTTCTGCGCGAGGTCCAGTTCGGTGGACCGCTGGCGGCGGGCGGTCAGCAGCAGCGCCGCCGCGCCGCCCGCGCCGAGGACGATGCTGGACGCGGTGCGGATCACGTCCAGCCGCACCCCGTCCCGCGCGTCACCGGACCCCAGCGTCACCAGCAGCACCACCACGGCCGCGCTCGCCAGGACGACCAGCCCGACGCCCCAGGCGGTGATCGTCCTGGCCGACAGCACCCGGTGCTCCACGCACCCAGTCCATCGTCACCCGGTGCGAGCGTCAATCACCTCTCTGTGCACAACCAGCGGCAGTGGCTTGGTCCACCGGATGGTCGTGGCCGCCATGCCCGCGATCACCAGGGCGGCGGCCCCGACCCGCAGCGGCGACACGGCCTCGTCCAGCAGCAGCCAGCCGGAGAACATGCCGGCCACCGGCACCAGCAGGGCGAACGGCACCACGGTCGAGGCGTCGTACTCGCGCAGCAGGAAGCCCCACACGCCGAACCCGAACAGCGTCGAGATCCACGCGATGAACAGCAGGGCGCCCACCCCGGTCCAGCTCAAGTTGCTCAGCGCGGCCACCCCGGCGGCCGGTCCCTCGAACACCAGCGACAGCACGAGCAGCGGCAGCACGGCGACGGCGCTGACCCACACGATGAAGTTCAGCGCGTCCGGCGGCTTGGCGTAGCGGGTGGCGACGTTGGACAGCCCCCAGGCCAGCGCGCCCAGCACCACCAGCAGCAACGCGGAGATCGGGCTGCCGACGCCGTAGTCCAGCGCGATGAGCGTGATCCCGACCGCGGCCACCGCCATGCCCGCGATCTGCACCGGACGCGGCCGTTCGCGCAGCAGCACGGCGGCGAAGACGACGGTGAAGATGACCTGGCTCTGCAACACCAGCGACGACAACCCGGCGGGCATCCCCGCGCCCATCCCGAGGAACAGCAGGCCGAACTTGGCCACCCCGAGCAGGAACGCGACCGCGAGCACCCACTTCCACGCCACCTTCGGCCGGCCGACGAGCCACACCGCGGGCACGGCGGCGGCGAGGAAGCGCAGCGCGGAGAACAGCAGCGGGGGGAACTCGGCGAGACCGACCTTGATGATGACGAAGTTGACGCCCCAGATGCTGGTGATCAGGACCGCCAGGGCGGCGTGGCGAGGTTTCACGCGATCGAGTCTTCGCACACCGACCGTTTAGCACCAGCGAATACTGCTAAGGCTTTTGGTTTAGGATCGCTACATGCTCGATCTCGGCAGACTCCGCGCCCTGCACGCGGTGGCCACGCACGGCTCCGTGGGCGCCGCCGCCACCGCCCTGGGCTACACGCCCTCGGCGGTGTCCCAGCAGATCGCCAAGCTGGAACGCGAGACCCGCACCACGCTGCTGGAACGGCGTGGTCGGGGCGTCGCGCTGACCGACGCCGCCTACCTCCTCGCCACGACGGCCGGGCAGGTGCTCAAGCTGGTCGAGGAAGCCGAGGTGACGCTGGAGGAGCAGCGCGGGGCGGCGGTGGGCGAGCTGCGCATCGGCTCGTTCGCCACGGCCGCGCGTGGTCTGCTCCCGGCGGCCCTGGTGGCGCTGGCCCGCGACCACCCGGCGCTGGACGTGCGGCTGGTGGAGTTGGATCCGCCGGAGGGCTTGGAGGCGGTGGCGCGCGGCGAGCTGGACATGGCCGTGACGCACGACTGGGTCAACGCCCCGCTGGCCGTGCCGGACGCGGTGTCCCGGGTGCAGCTGGGGGAGGACGTCGCCGACGTGCTGCTGCCGGTGTCGCACCCGTTGGCGGCGCGCGAGGTCGTGGTGCCCGAGGACCTGGCCGGGGAGCGGTGGATCTGCCAGCCGGAGGGCACCATCTGCCACGACTGGCTGGTCAACACCTTCCGCGGCGCGGGCATGGAACCCGACCTCGCCTACCGGATCGCCGAGTACGAGACGCAGCTGGCGTTGCTGGCCAAGGGCATCGGGGTCGCGCTGCTGCCCCGGCTCGGGCGCGGCGAGCTGCCCGCCGGGGTGCGGGCGGTGCCGTTCACGCCGACGCCGACGCGGCGGGTGTTCGCGGTGTGGCGCACGCAGGCCACCCGGAGGCCCGCCGTGGCCGCGACCCTGGCGGCCCTGCACGGCTGTTGGAGTGAACGTTCGACCGCTTAAGTAACAATCGGGCAAACCCTTGTTGCGGGGAGGGTCCTGCCGACGACCCTGGTTGCGGGGCGCTCGAAGACCATCACCCAGGGGACCTCCCAAGGATTCATCCGCCGCCGTGGGAGGTCCCCGCCTCCCTGTCTTCAGTCCTTGTGGCGTTCCAGCAACTCCTCCAGGAACCCGCCCGCCTCCGCAGCCGCGCGCGCCGGGTCCCGGTCGCGGACCGCGTCCAGCAGACCGGTGTGGGACACGTGGTCGTCCTCGTGGTCGGTCTCGACGGTGGCCGTGATGCTCGCCCGGACCGCCTCGGTCAGCCCCTGGTAGAGCTGGTACAGCAGGTTGTTGTGCGAGCTCTGCACGAGCAGCAGGTGGAAGGCGGCGTCGCGCTCGACCAGGCGGTCCCAGTCCTTGGCGGCCAGCGCGGCGTCCCGCTCGGCCAGCAGCGCCTCCAGGCGGGTCAGCTCCTCGTCGGTGCGCTCGGTCGCGGCCAGTCGAGCCCCCTCGACCTCCAGCGTCCGCCGCACCTGGAGCACCTCGCGCAGTTCGCTGCCGCACAGCCGGCGCACCGCGCCGGACAGTTCGCTGGTGGCGCGCACGAAGGTGCCGTCACCCTGTCTGACCTCCAGCAGCCCCGCGTGCGACAGCGCGCGCACCGCCTCCCGCACGGTGTTGCGCCCCACGCCGAGCGCGTTGACCAGTTCGGGTTCCGGCGGGATGCGCCGGCCCACCGGCCATTCACCGCCGGCGATCGCGCCCCGCATCTGGTCGATCACCTGGTCGACGAGTCCGGCCCGCCGGGTAGTGGCCAACGGCACAGCGTCGTCCTTTCATCCGAACATCCCATGTCTGCGATAGTAGTCCGGTGACGATCCAGCAGACCCAGCCAGACCGGACACCGTCGATGGTTCACATTGCCACTGATGCCAGTGCCAACGCGACGATCGCGGCCCATCCTTCTGGCTCGGCCGCCGGGTCGGTGGCAGCGAACCGCCAAGTTGCCCTGGTCGGCAGCACCCTGTTGGCGATCGGCGTAGCGCTGGCAGCCGCCAACCTGCGGCCGGCCGTCACCAGCTTGGCCTCCGTGCTCGGCGACGTGCGCGGGTCGCTCGGCGTCTCCACCGCGTGGGCGTCTTTGCTCACGGCCGTGCCGACGCTGTGCTTCGGCTTCGCGGCCTTCCTCGCGCCTTGGCTGGGGCGTCGGCTGGGCATGGCGCGGGCGGTGGGTTTGTCGCTGCTGGTGCTGACCGCCGGTCTGGTGCTGCGGGTCGTCGACGGTCCTGCGGCGGTGCTGGGCGGCACGTTCATCGCGTGCGCCGGGATCGCCGTGTGCAACGTCCTGATCCCCGTGGTGGTCAGGGACTCCTTCCCCGGTCGGGTCGGCCTGATCACCGGCGTCTACACCGCGGCCCTCGCCGCCGGCGCCGCTATCGGTGCCGCTTTCACCCCCGGCCTGGAGTCGTGGCTGGGCTCGTGGCGACTCGCGGTGGGCGCTTGGGCGTTCCTGTCCGCGGCGGCTTTGCTGGTCTGGCTGGCCGGCGCCCGCCACGGCGTTGCTCTCCGCACTTCTTCTCCGCGCCACGCTGCGGTGCGCAGGTCGTTGGTCCGCAGCCCGCTGGCCTGGGTGATCACCGTCTTCTTCGGCTTGCAGTCCCTGCTGGCCTACACCGTCATGGGTTGGCTGCCGCAGATCCTGGGCGACGCCGGCGTGGACCGGACGACGGCGGGCCTGCTGCTGGCGATCACGATGGTCCTGGGCGTTCCGGTGAGCTTGATCGTCCCGCCGCTGGCGGCCCGTCGTCCCAGCCAGTCGGGTCTGGTGCTGGGCCTGGGCGTGCTGTCGATGGCGGGTGTCGCGGGCCTGGCCCTGGCGCCCGCGGCGGCTCCGGGGCTGTGGGTCGTGCTGGTCGGCCTGGGCATGGGCATGTTCCCGCTGGCCCTGGTGATGATCTCGCTCCGCACGTCCTCGACCGCCGACACGGCTCGGCTGTCCGCGATGGCCCAGTCGATCGGCTACCTGATCTCGGCGGCCGGCCCGTTCGCGTTCGGCCTCCTGCGCGGCGTGACCGGCACGTGGACCGTCTCCATGCTGCTCTTGGCCGCCCTGCTGGCCCTGCTGACTGCTCTGGGCTGGATCGCGGGCCGTCCGCGCACGGTGTGACCGGAACGACGAAGGGGCGAGGACCGCGTGGTCCTCGCCCCTTCGTCGTCGGCCGTCAGTCCAGCGGCAGGTTGAGCAGGGCGTTCTCGATCACCTCGGGCATCGCCGGGTGGATCCAGTACTGGCCGCGGGCCATCGTGCGGGCGTCCAAGCCGAAGCTCATCGCCTGGATGATCGGCTGGATCACCGTCGACGCCTGCGGGCCGATGATGTGCGCGCCCAGGATCTGGCCGGTCGACGGGTCGGCCAGGACCTTGGCGAAGCCGGTCGTGTCCTCCATCGCCCAGCCGTAGGCGATCGACGCGTAGGCCTGGGACGCCGCCACGTACCGGATGCCCTTCGCGCCCGCCTGTTCCTCGGTCAACCCCACCGAAGCGATCTGCGGGGACGAGAACACCGCCGCCGGCACGAACCGGTGGTCGGAGGCCTTCAGATCCGACGGGTTGAGCAGGTTGTGCTGCACGACCCTTGCCTCGTGGTTGGCCACGTGCTTGAGCTGGTACTCCGAGCTGATGTCGCCCAGCGCGAAGATGCCCTCGACCGAGGTCCGCTGGTGCTCGTCCACCACGATCCGGCCGTCCGGGTGCAGCTCGACGCCGGTCGCGGCCAGGTCCAGCAGGTCCGAGTTCGGGCGGCGGCCCACCGCGACCAGCAACTCGTCCGACACGACGACCTCGGCGCCGTCGGGGCCCTCCAGGTGCAGGCGGACCTCGCCGGAGACCCGTTCCGCCCGCACGGCCTTGCGGCCCAGCCGGACGTCCCACTTCTGCGCCGCCAGGGACGTGAACCGCGTGGCGATCTCCGCGTCCTCGTGGCGCAGCAACAGGTCCGAGCGCGCGATCACGGTCACCTCGACGCCGAACGACGAGAACACGTGCGCGAACTCCGCCGCCACGAAACCCGACCCGAGGATGGTCAGCCGCCGCGGCAGCTCGTCCAACCGCATGACCGTGTCACTGGTGTGGTAGCCGACCGACGCCAGGTCCGCGACGTCCGGCACCACCGGGCGGGAGCCGGCCGCGATCACGAAACGGTCCGCCGTGATCACCTCGCCGGTGCCGGTGTCCAGCGTCTTCGGCCCGACGAACCGCGCCGTCCCCGCGTACACGGTGACGTTGGCGTTCTCCTCCGCCCGCCACCGCCTGCCGCCCTCGGCGATGGGGTCGATGCGGCCGAAGATCCGGTCCCGCACGTCGGTCCAGCGGACGCCGTCCAGGGACAGGTCCACGCCCAGGCGGCCACCGGAAGCGGGCGAAGCCGCCACGTCGGCGGTGTGCACGAACATCTTCGTGGGGATGCACCCGACGTTCAGGCACGTGCCGCCGAACACCCCCTTCTCGACGATCGCGATGTCCCAGTCCGCGAATCGCTCGTCCGCGATGGAGTTGCCGGAACCGGTGCCGATGATGACCAGGTCGAAGTGCCTCACGTCGTGCTGCAACCCACGACGCGAGGCACTCATTCCCGCACCTCAGGCGGCGTAGGTCGAGACGAGGACGGCCCGCGCCAGCGTGTGGAACGCCAGGTTGAAGCTCACCACCGCGGGCGACGAGTCCGGCGTCACGTCCAGCGCCTCCACGTCCACCGCGTGCACCACGAAGTAGTACCGGTGCGCGCGGTCGCCGGGCGGCGGCGCGGCGCCGCCGAACGAGCGGGTGCCGTAGTCGTTGCGCACGTGGAACGCGTCACCGGGCAGGCTGTCGTCGGACGCGCCCGCGCCGGTGTCCAGCTTGGTCGTCGACACCGGCAGGTTCACCGCCACCCAGTGCCAGAAGCCCGACGGCGTCGGCGCGTCCGGGTCGAAGCAGGTGACGACGAAGCTCTTGGTCTCCGCCGGGAACCCCGACCAGCTCAGCTGGGGCGAGGTGTCGCCCTCGGCGTACACGTGCGCGTCGGGCAGGGTCTCGCCGTCGCGCACGTCGGTCGAGGTCACCTCGAACGACGCCACGGCCGGGAGCAACGAGTAGGGGTCGGGAGCGACGGGGCGCTCAAGGCTCATCTGGGGGTCCTCCGCACAAACGTTCTGCTCGACCCCGCCGACCCTATCGTTCCGGTGAACATTGGTTGCGAAACCATCACCGCGCAACCCGAGGAGCGCTCGGAGCGTCTCCAATACCAGGGGCCGCCGCGCCGGCGGTGGATCTGCACGGGGGGACTCCAGCAATGCGAAGAATCGGCGTGGCGGTCGCCGCTGCCCTGGCCGCCGTCACCGTGGCGTGCGCACCGGAGCCGAAGGCGCTGCCCGCGCCGACGACGACGACCACCACGAGCACCGCGGTGACCACGACCACCCCGCCCACGGCGGTGCCCGGTCCGGGCGGCACGACGGTGCCGGTGTTCCAACACCCCTACAAGTACGGCACCCCGCAGGCGAAGGTCCCTGCGAGTCAGGACGGGTTGCTGCCGGTGGTCCGGCGCATCCAGACCGACAAGCCATACGTGTTCATCACCATCGACGACGGTGCGGTGCGGCACCCGGCGGCGCTGGAGCTGATGAAGTCGTCGCAGACCCGGCCGTCGCTGTTCCTCAACACCAAGCACGTGGTCGAGCAGCCCGCGTTCTTCAAGGCGTTCCAGGACGACGCGAAGGCCGCCGTCCACTCCCACACCGCGAACCACCCGAACCTCATGGGCAAGGGCTACGAGTTCCAGAAGCAGGAGATCTGCGGCAACGCCGACTACCTCCAGCAGCAGACCGGGGTGCGGCCGACGCTGTTCCGCCCGCCGTTCGGCAACCACGACGCCACCACCCGCAAGGCGGCCACCGACTGCGGCTTCAAGGCGCTGGTCATGTGGACGGCGGCGGTCAACGACGGTGTCGTGCAGTTCCAGGCGGGCAACAAGCTCGTGCCGGGCGACATCGTCCTCATGCACTTCCGGCACACGTTCGTCGAGGACTTCCTGGCGTTCCTGGAGCACTGCAAGGCCCACGGCCTGACGCCGGTGCCGCTGGAGGACTTCCTGTCCACGACGCAGCCCTGAACGGCGCAACCGTGTGACCTGTGACACGTCCTTCAAGGTGACGCACCCGGCAGTCAGCCGGGGGTTCCGCCCGAGGAGGGCAGCCCCATGATCAGGCACCTGAGCAGTCGCTTCCGCACATTCGCCGTGCTCGTCCTGGCGGTGCTCGCCGTGGGCGCCGCCGTGCCCGCGGCGGCAACCACGACCCCCGTCGTCCCGGAGCTGACCAACATCCGGGTGGGCGCGCACGACACGTTCGACAGAGTCGTGCTTGACCTGAACGGGTCACGCCCGGAGTTCTTCATCCGGTGTGTCGACCAGCTCTACTACGACGGCAGCGGCCTGCCGGTGTCGATGCCGGGCAGCACCTTCCTGGAGGTGCGGTCCTTCCCGGCCGCCGCGCACGACGAGTGGGGCAACCCGACCTACACCGGGCCTCGGCAGTTCACCACGCCGTCCCTGAGCAACGTGCAAGCCGTGGCGATCACGGGTGACTACGAGGGCAACCTCACCATCGGCCTGGGGATGCGCCAGGAGACCTGGCACCGCGTGTTCCTGCTGAGCAGCCCGACCCGTCTGGTCATCGACGTCGGTGCCGCCCACTGACGTCCCGCGAAGGCAAGGGGGTCCCGTCCGTCCGGGACCCCCTTGCCGCCTGTCGGCTCACGCCGCGACCGCGACGGCTTCCTGCTCCAGCGCCAGGTCCAGCACCTCGCGCACGTCGGCCACCAGGTGCACGGTCAGCGCCTCCCGCACCGACTCGGGCACGTCGTCCAGGTCGGGCTCGTTGCGCTGCGGCAGCAGGACCGTCGTGATGCCCGCCCGGTGCGCCGCGAGCAGCTTCTGCTTCACGCCGCCGATCGGCAGCACCCGGCCGGTCAGCGACACCTCGCCGGTCATGGCCACGTCCGACCGGACCGGTCGTCCGGACAGCAGCGAGGCCAGCGCCGTCGTCATCGTGACGCCCGCAGAAGGACCGTCCTTCGGCACCGCGCCCGCCGGCACGTGGATGTGGACCCCGCGCTCGGCCAGCGCCGCCGCCCGCTCGTCGTGCGACTTCAAGTAGGACAACGCGATCTGCGCGGACTCCTTCATCACCTCGCCCAGCTGCCCGGTCAGCGTGACACCCGGCGCGCCGGTGCCCTCCGAGGCCAGGGACGCCTCCACGAACAGGACGTCACCGCCCGCGCCCGTGACCGCCAGCCCCGTCGCCACACCGGGGACCGACGTCCGCTCCGCCGACTCCGGCGTGAACTTCGGCGAACCCAGGTAGCCCTTCAGGTCCGGCACGTCGACGCGCACCGGCAGCACCGCCTCGTCCAGCGCCGCCCGCGCGGTGACCTTGCGCAGGACCCTCGCCAGCGACCGCTCCAGTTGCCGCACGCCGGCTTCCCGCGTGTACTCGCCGGCCAGCTTGCGCAGGGCGTCCTCGGTGACCGCGACGTCCTCGGTGGTCAGACCGGCGCGCTCGACCTGCCGGGGCAGCAGGTGGTCGCGGGCGATGGTGACCTTCTCGTCCTCGGTGTAGCCGTCCAACCGCACCAGTTCCATGCGGTCCAGCAGCGGACCGGGGATGGACTCCAGGACGTTGGCGGTGGCCAGGAACACCACGTCCGACAGGTCCAGCTCCACCTCCAGGTAGTGGTCCCGGAAGGTGTGGTTCTGGGCCGGGTCCAGGACTTCGAGCAGGGCCGCGGTCGGGTCGCCGCGGTAGTCCGCGCCGACCTTGTCGATCTCGTCGAGCAGCACGACCGGGTTCATCGAGCCGGCCTCGGCGATCGCGCGGACGATCCGGCCGGGCAGCGCGCCGACGTAGGTGCGCCGGTGGCCGCGGATCTCCGCCTCGTCCCGGACGCCGCCCAGGGCGACCCGGACGAACTTGCGGCCCATCGCCTTCGCGACCGACTCGCCCAGCGACGTCTTGCCCACACCGGGCGGACCGACCAGGGCGAGCACCGCACCGCTGCGCCGACCGCCGACGACACCGAGGCCGCGATCGGCCCTACGCCGCCGCACCGCCAGGTACTCGGTGATGCGCTCCTTCACGTCGTCCAGGCCCGCGTGGTCGGCGTCGAGCACCGCCCGCGCGCCCGCGATGTCGTAGGTCTCCTCGGTGCGCTCGTTCCACGGCAGTTCGAGCACGGTGTCCAGCCACGTCCGGATCCAGCCCGTCTCGGGGGACTGGTCGGAGGTGCGCTCCAGCTTGTCCACTTCGGACAGTGCCGCCTTGCGGACGTGCTCGGGCAGGTCGGCGCCCTCGACGCGGGCCCGGTAGTCCTGCTCCTCGGTGGCGGGCTTGCCGTCCAGCTCGGCCAGTTCCTTGCGGATCGCGGCGAGCTGTTGGCGCAGCAGGAACTCGCGCTGCTGCTTCTCCACGCCCTCCTTGACGTCCTTGCGGATCGTCTCGGCCACGTCCAGTTCGGTCAGGTGCTCGCGACCCCACTCCAGCAGCTTCTCCAGCCGCTCGGCGACGTCGCTGGTCTCCAGCAGCCAGATCTTCTGCTCGTCGGACAGGTAGGAGGCGTAGCCGGCGAGGTCGGCCAGCGCGGACGGCTCGTCCACCTGCTGCACCGAGTCCACGACCTGCCACGCGCCGCGCTGCTGGAGGATGGTGGTGACCAGCGCGCGGTACTCGCGGGCCAGCTCGCGGGTGCGGTCGTGGACGGGCGGCTCGTCGGCCACCGTCGCCTCGACCCACAGCGCCGCACCCGGCCCGGTCGTGCCGGTCCCGATCCGCACCCGGTCCGTGCCGCGCACGACCGCCGCGCGCTCCCCGCCCGACAACCGCCCGACCTGCTCCACGACGGCCAGCGTGCCGACCTTCGCGTACTTCCCGTCCAGCCGCGGCACCAGCAGCACCCGTGCTTCCCCACCCGCGGCGGAGGCGGCTTCGACGGCGGCACGCGCCTCGGCCGCGGCGTCCGAGCCGGTCAGCCGGATCGGGACGACCATGCCGGGCAGCACGACCACGTCGTCCAGCGGCAGCACCGGAAGCGCCAACGTCTCGCCCATGTCGATCCTCCAAAGTTGAGTCTGATGGGCTCAACCAACATGAGCGCGGGATTGTTTCCCCGTGGCGTTCGCTCTGAGCGATGGGGCCGGCACCGCGAAAACCCGCCTCCCGGTCAACGTTCCTCGCACAGAATCCGTGCCATGCCCACCCGCGAAGCCCGCCTGGCGACCGTCGCCCGCCGCCACCTGCCGCCGGCCGTGGCCGAGCGGTGGACCTCCCTCATCCGTCCCGGCGTCCGGCTGCGGGTCCGGGACGGCGGCCGGCAGGTCGGTCACCTCGGCGGTGAGCCGCTGCTGCCCGCCGACGTGGCCTGGCCCGAGTGGGAGGGCGAGGGGTCGCTGAACTTCGTGGCGTCGATCGACTGCGGACGCCTGCCCGCGAACAGCGTGGACATCGCGCTGCCGGACAGCGGCACGCTGCTGTTCTTCTACTACGACCCCGAGTCCGCCTACCTCGACAACACCCCGCACCGGCCGCCCACAGTCGGCGCCTGGGACCCGGAAACCCAAGCGGGCGCACGGGTCCTGTACGTGCCGGCCGACGCCGAAGTCGTCGAACACGACACCCCGCTCGACATCGAGCCCTACGACTACGCGCCCCTGGTCGCGACCGTGGAGGCCACCGGCCCGGACTGGTACCACCCGGAGTTCCGCGCGCTGTGCCGTGACCTGTCGGAGGACGACCTCGACTTCCTGGACGACCACCGCAACGGCAACGACTTCGCCCGCGCGTTGAGGAGCCTGAGGTCCCACCCGTCGCACCAGGTGGGCGGGCACGCCCTCCCGATCCAGAACCCGGCCGAGACGGACGTCGCCCAGAGCGAGCTGGGTCCGGGCGTGGCGTGGGAGAGCGTGGTGGAGGAAGCACGGCGCTGGACGCTGCTCGCCCAGATCGACAGCGACCAGGAGGCCGACCTGCGCTGGGGCGACGTGGGCACCCTGTACTGGCTCATCCGCCCGGAAGACCTGGCGGCGCGGGACTTCGGGGCGGCGCGGTTCACCTGGCAGTGCGGCTGACCAGGCCTTCGAGCAGGACCGCGGCGTGGTCGGGTCCGGGGAGCGCGGCCAGTTCGTCACGCAGGCGTTCGGCGGACAAGCGGTACGCGGGGTCGCCGAGCACCTCGGCCACCGTGGCGCGAACCTCGGCAGGGGTGGCCGTGACCGGGTCCAGCGCGCGGCCGACGCCCAGCGCAGTGCAGCGCTCGGCGTTCATCGGCTGGTCGGCTCCCATCGGGGTCAGCACCATCGGTTTGCCGTGCGCCAGCGCCCCGACGACCGTGCCCGAACCGCCGTGCGACACGACCAGGGCGCAGTCCGCGAGCACCTCGTCCTGCGGCACGTACCGGGCGATCCGGACGTGGTCGGGCTGCGGGCCGAACTCGGCGGGGTCGACATGCCGTCCCACGGTCATGAGCACGCGGACGGGCAGGTCGCGCAGCCCGGCGAGCACGCGCTCGAACAAGTCGCCGGACTCCAGGGCGAATTCGGTGCCGAGCGTGAAGTAGACCAGCGGGCGGTCGTGCGGTCGCGGTGTGGCGGGGTCGGGCAGCGGTGGGCGAAAAGCGTGCTCGGTGCCGGACAGCCACGCGTCGGGCGCGCGGAAGGACGGTGGGAACGGTGAGAGCCGCAGGTGCCTGCCGAGCATCGTGAGGTCCGGGTCCTCGGGCAGGCCGAGGTCGGCGCGGATCTCCCGCAGCGGCTCGCCCACGACGTCCGGTCGGATCTGCACGCCCGCCGCCGTCACCAGCACGCTCGCCTGCGGCAGGCCGGCCTCTTCGGCGACGAGCATGGTCGCGAAGTCGAACTCGTCGCACACCAGCAAGTCCGGCCGCCACTCCGACACCAGCGCTCGCACCAGCGGCAACCGCGTCCGCGTCCCGCGCCGGGTGAAGCCCTCGCGCACCTCCTCCTCGGACCGCTGGACGTCGGGCACGAGCAGCGGTCCCCTGGTCGCGGGCGCGTCGTCGGGTGGTGCGGAACCCAGTTGGTGGAAGGGGAATCCGGCGGCCTCGACCAGGCCGCGCAACGATCCGGACGTCGCCCAGAGCACTTCGTGCCCGCGATCGGCGACAGCCCGGGAGACGGGCAGCAACGGGTTGAGGTGGCCTGGACCGCCGATGCAGGTGAACAGCACGCGCATGGCATCAGACTTCCATCCCCGCAGCCACTTCGGATGTAGTACTTTGGTCGCAGTGGTGCGACGTGCGGAGGTGTGTCGATGGTGCGGCGCAATCCCGAGCGGCGGGCGGCGTTGCTCGACGCCGCGATAGAGGTCCTCGCCCGGGAAGGGGCGCGGGGACTCACGTTCCGGGCCGTCGACCAGCAGGCCGAGGTGCCGGCGGGCACGGCGTCGAACTACTTCGCCAACCGGGACGACCTCCTCAAGCAGGCCGGTGAGCGGGTCTACGAGCGGCTGGTGGACGAGGACGTCCTCGCCGGCGGGATGGCGGGCACGCACGACCGCGCCCGCGTCACCGAGCTGATGCACGAGCTGGTGG
This sequence comes from Saccharothrix sp. CCNWYY140, assembly GCF_037401995.1. Lineage (NCBI taxonomy): Bacteria > Bacillati > Actinomycetota > Actinomycetes > Pseudonocardiales > Pseudonocardiaceae > Saccharothrix > Saccharothrix sp. CCNWYY140. Next base: position 28,666 of record NZ_JBBEGC010000056.1, on the reverse strand, counting down.
ACCGGGTGGCCGCCTTCCCCACCGGGTTCCTGGCCCTGCTGGAACTGCGCCTGGAAGCCACCCGCCGCCCGGAGCTGCGCGCGGTCCTGACCAGCCGCATACGCGCGGACGTGGAGTTCAACGTGGACTACCACGACAAGACCGGGCTGCCCGGCGACGGCACGATGGTCGTCCTGCTCTGGTTGGCGCTCAACTGGCTGATCATGGAACGCCTGCTGCTGCCCGACCTTTTCACCGAACAGCAGCGCCACGAGCTGGTGACCGCCCTGGTGGAGCGGTTGCTGGACGGCCAACCCGACGAGCCGGTGCACCCGTTCCGGGCCGGCGACTGAGCGCGGTGTAACCCGTTCAGGGGTTGTGGGCGGTTTGTCCCTCCGCGACGATCACGCGCGTCGAAGCGGTGGAGGGAATGGCATGGAGCAGGCTAGCTGGGTCCCGGCGTCGGTGGACCTGGACCGCCCGAGCGCGGCCCGGATGTACGACTACTTCCTGGGCGGGTCGCACAACTTCGCGGTCGACCGCGAGGCCGCGCAGTCGGTGGAGCGGATCTACCCCGGCATGGCCGGCGCCGCCCGCGCCAACCGGTCGTTCCTGCGCCGCGCCGTGCGGTTCCTGGTGGAGCAGGGCGTGGACCAGTTCCTCGACCTGGGCTCCGGCATCCCGACCGTGGGCAACGTGCACGAGATCGCCCAGCAGGCCAACCCGGCGGCCCGCGTGCTCTACGTCGACGTCGAGCCGGTCGCGGTCGCGCACAGCAACGCCCTGCTGGCGCGCAACCCGGGCGCGACGGCCGTGCAGTCCGACCTGCGCGACGTGGACGTGGTCCTCAAGGCCGCCCGGGACGTGCTGGACTTCGACCGGCCCATCGCGGTGCTGATGGTGGCGGTGCTGCACTTCGTGCCGGACTCGGACGAGCCGGGCGCGGCGGTGGCCCGCTACCGCGAAGCCCTGCCGGCCGGCAGCTGGCTCGCCCTGTCGCACGGCAGCCTGGAGGGAGTCCCCCGCGACACGCTCCCGGACACCGAGCGCATCAAGGCGATCTACCGCCGCACCGACAGCCCGCTGGCGCTGCGCTCGCACGAGGAGATCGCGGCGTTCTTCACCGGGTTCGACGTGGTCGAGCCGGGCGTCGTGGCGCTGCCGGACTGGCGGCCGGACTCCGACGACGCCTTCATCAGCGCGTTCGTCGGTGTCGGCCGCAAGCCCGTTCCGCAGGCGTGAGGCGCGGGTCCGCTATTCGGGAGGTGTGAGGCGCAGGTCCGGGTCCACCGGCGGTTCGCCGTCGAACGGACCCGGCGGCAGTCCCGCCAGGCCGTCCAGGGTGAGGACGACGTCGGTGCCGTGCGGGTCCACCCCGGACGGCGGCGTCTCGAACCACTCGTGCAGGTCCGGCGGGACCGGGTAGTCGTCGGCGAGGTCCCGGTAGAGGCCGGCGCGCTGCTTGGCCTGCGCGGACAGCTGCTGGTACTCGCGCATGGCCAGCCGCATCCGGATCCACCGGTAGCGGTCGGTCTTCTCGGCGTCGTCGGCGGTGAACCGGTCACGCAGCAGCGTGCCCGCGAGCCGGCCGCGTTCGGCGAGGGTCAGGATCGTCCCGGGCGTCATGAACAGGTTCGTGCCGCCCTCGCCGTCGGCCAGGCGGATGTGCGCGATGCGGCCCCGGTAGCCGGGCAACGCGGACTGCATGGTGTCGCGCCAGTCCAGCATGGTGTCCAGGATCGCGGTGGCGAACTGGAGGGGCCGGGTGACCTCCCGGTAGGGCGTGCCGGTGGTGGACGCGTCCTGCTCGGGCAGCCACACCGGGTCGGCGCCGTCCCGGAACGGGCCGAGCGTCAGGCCGAACGTGGGCCAGCGCGGCAGCATGCTGTCGAAGAAGTGGATGGGGAAGTTGCTGGTGATGCCGCCGTCGGAGAACCAGTGCACGCGCGGCTCCGGTTCGGCGCGGCACAGCGGGACGGCCGCGATCAGTCCCGGCATCGGCATGCTCATCCGCACGGCCAGCGCCACCGGGAGGTCCTGGGGGAGCGTGCGCAGGGTTTCGTCCTTGTGCAACGGGCAGGCGTGCTGGGTTTCCGCGCCCTTGAGTGCGTCGGTGATCCGTTGCGGCACAACGGTGTTCAGGCACCGGGTGCAGTACAGCCAGGCGGCGGCGGGCTCGGTGAACGGCAGGCGGTAGGGGCGGCCCTCGGACAGGTCGGTCGTCATCAGGACCAAGGTGGTGTTCAGGTCCGAGAACCTCAGGTTCGGGGTGCCGGACAGGTCGTCCAGGCGGTCGGCGAACCAGTCGCTCATCGGCGGCACGCCAGTGGAGCGGGGGACGCCGCAGCGCCGGTCCCAGAAGTTCGCGGTGAACTCGCCCGTGCCCGGGACCAGTCCGAAGTGGATGGTCCGCGCCTTGTCGGCCAGGAACCGCCGGGCGCCCAGGAAGTAGGTGACGCCCACCGCGCTGGCGAAGGCGAAGCCGAGCACCATCCACCAGGCGGTCGCGGTGGCGGCGGAGGCGAGGCTGGGGGCGGTCCAGCGCGTGGCCAGGTAGACGGGGACGAGCGGCAGCGCGAACAACAGCGCCGTGCCCAGCCTCCTGATCCAGGTGAGAGCGCCGGGTTTGCGCGCCCTGCGCCGGGGACGGACCCGGACCAGGACACTGGGCACCACGACCAGCACGGTGGCGATGACGGCGACCAGCACCCAGGTCGGCGTGCCGCCCCAGTCCAGGGCGAGGAACCACGCCATCGGCCCGACCAGCCACAGCGCGAGCACCAGTCCCAGGGCGAGCTTGGCCCGGAAGCCGATGGCCCCGAGCAGGGCGAGGACCAGGCACGTGGTGGCGCTGCGGCCGGTGGTGTCGCGGGACTGCATGGAGGCGGCGACGATCCGGTAGAGCTTGCGGGTGTGCTCGCTGGGCTGGAAGAGCTGGGCCAGCCGCCAGTCCGGCCCGGCGAACCAGCGGATCACCTCCTCCAACTTGCCGAACCCACCCTGCTCCCGCCCCTTCTCGGCGGCAGCGGTGAAGGCAGCGGCGATGGCCCCGGCAGAAGCCCCACCCAACGACCGGAACCGGTAGTGCCTCGCCAGCTCGACGACGGCCCACGGGTACACGACCCCACTGGCCGCGCCACCCCGCATGGTGACGTCGCAGTACTGGTTGAACTCGTCGCGGTCATCGCTCACGGGCGACCTCCTCGGTGCACGCCCCATGATCGCGCCACCGGGCCGGGATCGTCGCTAGACCAACAGGCTCGTGTCAAAAGTCCTTCAGCAGGCCGTGGTCGCGGGCGATCGCCTCGATCTCCGCCGGGGTGCCGGACATGATGGTGCGCACGTGTTCGGTCACCAGGGCGATCGGCCAGTCCCACCACGCGGCGCGCAGCAGGCGGTCCACGTCGTCGGGGCTGTAGCGCTGTTTCACGGGCTTCGCAGGGTTGCCGCCGACCACCGTGTACGGCGGCACGTCGGACGTCACGACCGACCCGGACGCGATGATCGCCCCGTCGCCGATGCGCACGCCCGGCATGACGAGCGTGTTGTAGCCGAACCACACGTCGTTGCCCACCACGGTGTCGCCGCGCGAGGCCATGTCGGTGACCAGGTCCAGCGTGTCGGTCTGCCAGGTGCCGCCGAACATGGTGAACGGGAACGTCGAGACGCCCGTGGTCAGGTGGTTGCCGCCGGCCATGATGAAGCGGGTCCCGGTCGCCAGGGCGCAGAACTTCCCGATGACCAGCCGTTCGGTCCCGTACGCGTACAGCACGTTCCGCGTCTGGAACTCCGCCGCGTGCTCCGGGTCGTCGTAGTAGGTGTACTCGCCGACTTCGATGGTCGGTGCGTCGACCAGCGGCTTGAGCAGCACGACCCTGGGGTGGGCGGGCATCGGGTGGACGGTGGTCGGGTCGGGGATGAACGTCAAAGCGGCTCCTTATCGCAACTCGGGTTGCGTTAAGCATGCCTCACGGCGGACCACAAAAGCAACACCAGTTGCGTTTAGGATCGGCGCATGACCAGACCAGGGGGACGTTCCGCCCGCGTCCGCGAAGCCGTCCTCGCCGCCACCTACGCCGAGCTGGTCGAGCACGGCTACCTGGGTCTGACGGTGGAGAACGTCGCCACCCGCGCCGGCGTGCACAAGACCACCGTCTACCGCCGCTGGGCCACGATCGACGTCCTCATCGCCGACGCCCTCGACCAGGCCCGCGCCACCGACTGGCCGATCCCCGACACCGGCACCCTCGAAGGCGACCTGATCGCCATCGCCGACGAGGTCGTGCAAGCCTTCACCGACCCCGCCCAACGCGCCGTGCCCGAGGCGATCGTCACCGCCGCCCTGCACTCCGAACGCGCCCGCGAGGCCAAAAAGGACTTCTACACCGCCCGCCACGCCCAAGCCGCCGAGGTCGTGACCCGCGCCGTCGCGCGCGGAGAGTTGCCCGAGGACACCGACCCGGTCGAACTCGTCCGCCTCACCTGCGCCCCGCTGTACTACCGGATCTTCATCACCGGCGAACCCCTCGACCACGACACCGCCCGCCGGTCGGTCCGAGCGGCACTGGCTGCCGCACGGGCCGGGGTCGTCTAAAGCTCGTACCAGCGCAGGATCTCCGGGTCGAGGACGCGGGTCGCCAGGCCGATGCGCTTCGCCGTCTCCGCCAGTTCCGCCGCCGCGCCGGGGTTGCCGAGTGGAGGCAGGGCGGGGTCGTCGAGTTGGGTCACCATGTCGTCGTGGTGGCTGGGTACAACCACGCGGGGGCGGGTCGCGCGGAGGGCGCGGGCTGTGTAGTCGAAGACGTTGGCGTGGCCGCTCATCGCCAGCACGAGCACGTCCGGGCGCAAGCCGGCGATCTCGCGCTCGACGAAGTTCGCCGCGCCGGACAGGAACAGCACCGAGAATCCGCCGACGTCCACCAGGTACGCCAGGGTCCCGCCCTCCACCAGGTCCGCGATGGTCTCCGGGCGACTCGGCACGCCGGTCAGGGTGCCGGGGGCGAAGGTGCTGTAGTCCTTGAAGACCGAGTGCAGGCTGCGGAACACCTGCACGGTGAAGCCGTGGAAGTCCAGGTGCTCCCCGCCGCCGGCGAGGGTCACGTTCGCCGTCGGAACTCCTTGTGCCAGCAGGAGGTTGCGGTGCGTCTCGGTTCCGATCACGCGGGAACCGTGCTTCTGCACCAGGTACGGCGCCTCCAGCATGTGGTCGTAGTGCCCGTGCGTCACCAGCACCAGTTCGGGCTTCTCGGCGAGGTGCCGGTCCACGAGGTCCGTCCGCACGCGCAGCGGGTAGTCCTCGATGAACTTCCCCGCGGGGTCGAACACCGGCAGCCGGGTCAGGTACGGGTCGATCACCACGCGGCGGCCGGCGAAGGTCAGCTCCCAGCCGGCGACGCCGAGCCAGCGCATCCGCACCCCGCTGCGGCCCTCGGCGAACGCCGGAACCGCCGAAGCCGCACCCGCCAACGCCGTGCCGGCCAGCGCCGCTGCCGACCCGACCAACACCTGTCGTCTGTTCAAGCACATGACCCCAGGACAGCAGCGCCCCGCCGCACGTGTCCAAGTCCAATATCGCGCGGACAACAATATGCGAACCGCTATCATCCCTGCTCGTGGACCTGCTGCGGCACCTCCGGTACTTCCTCGTGGTCGCCGAGGAGTTGCACTTCGGGCGTGCCGCAGTCCGCCTGCACATGTCCCAGCCGCCGCTGTCGCAGAGCATCCAGCGGCTGGAACGCGAGCTGGGCGTCCGCCTGTTCGACCGGGACGCCCGCCGGGTCGCCCTCACCGACGCCGGCCGCCAGTTGCTGCCCGAGGCGCGGGACGTGCTCGCGGGCGAAGACCGGTTGCGCGGCCTGGCCGAGCGGTTTCGGCGGGGTGAGGCGGGGGCGTTGCGCGCGGGTGTGCCGCCGGACCTCGGTGGGCGGGCGGTCGCCGCGTTGCTCCCAGCGTTCCGCAGGCGCAGTCCGGTCGAGCTGAAGCTGCGCGAGATCGGCACCGCCGAGCAACTGCGCGCCCTGGCGGACCGCACCCTGGACGTGGGCGTGCTGCGGCTGCCGTTCGACGTGTCGTGGCTGAGTCTGGGCGAGGTGCTGACCAGCCCGTTGGGCGTGCTGCTGCGCCCCGATCACCCGCTGGCCGCCGCGCCCGACGTGCGGCTGGCCGACCTGAACGGGCTGGGCCTGGTGCTGTTCCCGCGTGCCGCCGCGCCCGCGTTGCACGACGAAGTCCTCACCACCTGCGCCCGGCACGGGTACACGCCGGCCGAGGTGCACCAGGCGGGCACCGCGGAGTTCGCGCTGGGCCTGGTGCTCGCGGGCGGCGCGGTGGCGTTGCACGACGGCGTGTCGCCGCCCGCCGACGTGGTCTGGCGACCCTTGCGCGGCACATCGCTGCTGTGGCGGACCGCCCCCGCGTGGCCACGCGGCAGGCGCACTCCGGCGGTCACCGCGTTCGCCGACGCCGTCGCCGAAGTCCTGGTGGCACAAGGCATGCGCCCCGCCGAGGGCACGCTCCCGCGCTACCCGCGCCCGGCCGCGGAGTACCTGTCGTGAGCGCCGCCCGCATCCGTGCCGCGTTCGCCGACGCCGGTGTCACCGGCCGGCTGCACGCCGTCGACCTGGCCGACCCGACCCGTCAGGTGGCCGTCGGCGCGGACGAACCCGTGGTGTTGGCGAGCGTCTTCAAGCTGCCGCTGCTGGTCGCCCTGTACCGCAGCGGGATCGACCTCACCCGGCGCGTCACCCTCGACCCCGGCGACCGCAGCACCGGCCCGACCGGCATCGGCGGCTTGCTCGACCCCGTCACGATGTCCTTGCGGGACTTGGCTTTCCTGGCCATCACGGTGTCCGACAACGCCGCCGCCGACGCGCTCGTGGACGTCGTCGGCCTGGACGAGGTCAACCGCGTGCTCCGGGACCTGGGCTTGAAAAAGACCTCGATCGTGCACCGCGCCCGGGACTTCATGCGCTCCCTGGCCGAGGACGCCGCCCCCGCCGAACTGCCCGCCGCGCTCACCGACCCGGTCGTCCTGTCCCGCCTGCGCGCCCTCGACCCGGCCCGCACCAACCGCAGCACCGCCCGCGAGATGACGACCCTGCTCGCACACGTCTTCGCCGAGGAGACCCACGAGCCGATCCGCCGCGCGATGGGCCTCCAGGTGTGGCCGCACCGGCTGGCGTCCGGCTTCCCGTTCGACGACGTCCGGGTCGCGGGCAAGACCGGCACCCTGCCGACCGTGCGCAACGAGGTCGGCGTCGTTTCCTACCCCGACGGCGGCCGGTACGCGGTGGCGGTGTTCACGCGCAGCGCGAGCACCGCCTTCACCCTGCCCGCGGCGGACGCGGTGATCGGCACGGCGGCCCGTCTGGCGGTCGAGCACCTGCGCTGACCACGATCAGATCGAGTCCAGGAACTCGTCGATCTCCGCCAACGCCCGGTTGCGCACGGGTTCCGCCGACAGGAACAGGTCGTGCAAGCCGTTCTCCACCTGCACCACCGTCACCTGACGGCCGATCTTGGGCGCCCACCGCTGCATGTGCTCGACGTCCAGCACGGTGTCCGCGCCCATCGCCTCCTGCGTCCACGACCGCGCGTGCAGGTGGCTGCGTGCGGACCGCAGCAGGAGCACGGGAACGGAGACGTCCAAACCGCGGTGCACCAAGGCGTGTCCACGGCGGATCGCGCGCAGCCAGCCCGCCAGCACCGGGAACGCCTCGATCGGCTTCCACGTCGTGTCGAAGTCCCACTCGCCGTGGTGGTCGGCGTGGATGCTCTGCCCGTACACCGGGCCCAAGCCCTTCTTCAGCACCAGCTTCGGCGCGATCCGCCCGACCCCGCGGATCAGCGCCGTGCCGACCGTCCGCGTGAGCCACGGCTCGGCCAGGTCCAGCCACGGGCTGTTGAGCACCAGCGCGTCGAACAGCCCGTCCGACCGCCGCTCGTGCGCCCACAGGGACGTGATCAGCCCGCCCGTGGAGTGCCCCATCACGACCAGGTGCCGGTGCCCGTCCTCCTCGCGGACCACCCGCACCGCCGCGTCGACCTCCTCGAAGTGCTCCGCGAGGTCGGTCACGAAGTTCGCCGTCTGCCCCGCCTTCAGGGAACGGCCGTACGCGCGCAGGTCCAGCGCGTAGAAGTCGAAGCCGCGCGCGGTGAAGTGCTCGGCCACGTGCTTCTGGAAGAAGTAGTCGGCGAAGCCGTGCACGTAGAGCACCGCGCCGCGGGTCGCCTGCTGCGCGCGGCGGCGGACCAGGGTGGCGTTGAGGTCCCCGCCGCCCAGGGGCAGCGTCCGGGTCTCGTAGTCGGTGCCTAGCACGTCTGCGTTCACCGCGTCAGTGTGCATCGGGAATCACCGTTTCGGGGAGATGACAATGCCCACCCGTGGCACTGTGGACGGCATGAGCGAGGAGATCGAGCGGTCGAGTTCGCGCGTGCGGTTCCCCGGCATCAGCCCGCGGGCGTACGAGCACCCGGCCGACCGGGGGGCGTTGGCGGTCTTGCGCGCGGTGCCGGGCATCGGACCGGTGTTGCAGGCGGTGGCGGGGGCGTTCACCGAGCGCGGTGAGCGGTTGTTGTACGTGGCGTCGGCGATCCGGGTCGGGCCGCGCCAGTACCCGATGATCGACGGCCTGCGGCAGGAGGCCGCCGCGGCGCTGGACCTCGACCCGGTCCCCGAGGTCTTCATCGAGCGCAACCCGGACCCGCAGGCGATGACGCTGGGCATCGACAAGCCGTTCATCGTGCTGACCACGGGCCTGGTCGAGCTGCTGGACACCGAGGGCCTGCGGTTCGCGATCGGCCACGAGATGGGGCACGTCCTGTCCGGCCACGCCCTGTACCGCACGATCCTGTTCCGGCTCATGCAGCTCCAGAACAGCCTCGGCTGGATGCCCGCGGGCTACTGGGCGGTCCGCGCGGTGATCGCCGCGCTCACCGAGTGGTACCGCAAGACCGAGCTGAGCTGCGACCGCGCCGGCCTGCTGGTCGGCCAGGACCCGGCCGCCGCGCTGCGCGTGCACGTGGCGATGGCGGGCGGCATGGACGTCTCGCAGGTCGACACCGCCGAGTTCCTCAAGCAGGCCAAGGAGTACGAGCAGGTCGAGGACGTGCGCGACAGCGTCCTCAAGCTGGCCAACACCTGGCGGCGGACCCACCCGATGGCCGTCGTGCGCGCCGCCGAGCTCCAGCGGTGGGCGGCCGGCGAGGAGTACCGCGAGATCCTCACCGGCGCCTACCCGCGCCGCGAGGACGACCGCCCGACCTCGTCGTTCACCGAGGACGTCAAGAACGCGGCCCGCTCCTACAAGGAGTCCGCCGCCCGCTCGGAGGACCCGCTGCTCAAGGTGCTCAACGAGGTCGGCGAGGTGCTGGCGGGCGCGGCGGGCAAGGTCCGCTCGAAGTTCGGCGGCTCCGACGACTAACTCGAACGTGTGACAGCCGCGCCACTCCGCCGATTGGCGTAGCGGTCTCGCCCGTCCTGGCTAGCCTTTGCGGGAGATCTCTCGATCAGAGGAGGCCTCGTGCGGCTGGGCGTGTTGGTTGCGGTGTTGGCGGTGCTCTTCGGCGGGTCGGCGGCGGCGGACCCCAGAGTCGTGGGCGGGGAACGGGTGCGCATCGCCGACCACCCGTGGGTCGTCTACATCGCGGACGCGAGCGGCAACCAGTTCTGCGGCGGCACGATCGTCGGGCCGCGCAAGGTCGTCACGGCGGCGCACTGCGTGTCCGGGCGACCCACCCGCAACACCAGGGTGGTCACCGGCCGCGAGGACAAGCAGAGTTCGGCGGGCAAGGTGGTCCGGGTCGCGAAGATCTGGGTGCACCCGGACTACGTGAGCGCGGACCAGGGCGAGGACGTGGCGGTCCTGACCCTGCGCGACGCGGTGACCGCCCAGCCCGCCGACCTGGCCACGGCCGGCCCGCTGTACGCGCCGGGCACGGCGGCGTTCGGGCTGGGCTGGGGCCGCACCGGCGAGCAGGCCCCGGCCTCGCGCTACCTGATGGGCGTGACCCTGCCGGTGGTCTCCGACGACGACTGCAAGAACGCGTACCTCCAGTACGACAAGGAGGCGATGGTCTGCGCCGGCTACGACGAAGGCGGCAAGGACACCTGCCAGGGCGACTCCGGCGGCCCGCTCGTGGTCGGCGGCACCTTGATCGGCGTCACGTCGTGGGGCGAGGGCTGCGCTCGGGCGGGCAAGTACGGCATCTACACCCGCATCGCCACCTACCGTGACGTCCTGGTGGAGCAGATCGCGGCGACGAGCGAATAATCCACACGTCCAGGTCACCCCGGTTGTGGGTCGCGGGGCGGGTGTCTTCAGTGGCTGACATGCGGACTGTGACTGCTGTGCTGCTGGCCCTGGTGGTGCTCGCCCCGCCCGCCGGCGCGGACCCGGACCCGAAGATCGTCGGCGGGACCGCTGTGCAGGACCCCGGCGAGTACCCCTTCGTCGTGGCCCTGGTGACCCCGGACGGCCGCCAGTTCTGCGGCGGCGCGTTGGTCGACGCCACCCACGTCGTCACGGCGGCGCACTGCACGGTCGGCAGCACGCCGGCCGAGGTCCGCGTGCTCGGCGGTCGCCTGGCCCTGGACGACCAGGGCGGCACGGTGTCCGAGGTGACGGAGATCTGGGTCCACCCCGAGTACACGACGGCGGAGCAGGGGGAGGACATCTCCGTGCTGACCACGGCGGCGTCCTTCCCGTACGAGCCGGTCGAATTGCCCGAGCCGCACGACAAGCTGTACAAGCCGGGCACGTTCGGCACCGTCCTCGGGTGGGGCCGCACCAGCGAGGGCGGTCAACCGAGCAACGTGCTCCGCGAGGTCGACGTGCCGATCCGGTCGGACGCGGACTGCGAGGAGGCCTACGAGGAGCAGTACCAGGCGAAGGCCATGTTCTGCGCGGGCTTCCCCGAGGGCGGGAAGGACTCCTGCCAGGGCGACTCGGGCGGCCCGTTCGTGGTCAACGGCAAACTGGCCGGGATCGTGTCGTGGGGCGAGGGCTGCGCGAGGCCGTGGAAGTACGGCGTCTACACCAAGGTCATCTCGTATTTGGGTGAACCGGAGTAGCGGTCGGCCGGCAGTCAGACGACCAGGCCGACCGACATGGTGAAGAAGACCGCCGCGCAGACCGCGTCCAGCGCGGTGGTCACGCCCGGCCGGTGGAGCCGGTTCGCCATGCGGCTCGCCGCCAGCACGATGAGCAGTTCCCACAGCGCCGCCAAGCCCAGGAAGACCACGGCCAGCATCGCGAGCTGCGCCGTGGGGCTTCCGGCGCCGATGAACTGGGGCAGGAAGGCCAGCGAGAACAGCAGCATCTTCGGGTTGGTGATGTTGGTCAGGAACCCCTGGCGGAACGGCCGCACCGACGCCACCTCGCCGCTGTCCTCCGCGGAAGCCCGGCGCACCAGGCTCCGCGCGATGGTCACCGCCAGGTACAGCAGGTAGGCCGCGCCGATCCAGCGCAGCGCCGTGAGCACCGGCGGGTACTGGGCGATCACCACGCCCAGGCCGGAGATGACCAGCAGCACCTGCACGGCGGCGGCGGTGTGGATGCCCGCCAGCGCCCACAGGCCCGCCTTGGTGCCCGCGCGCAGGGACGTCCGGAGGAGGAGGAAGGCGTCCACGCCGGGCGTCAGCACGACCACCGCGCACGCGATCAGGAACGTCGGTAGCTGGGTGAAGTCCAGGTGCATGTGTTTCCCCTCCCTCGGAGTTGACCGGATAGATGCGCGTGATCTGCCTCACTCGCCGTGAAATCTTCGGTCTCACGGCATCCTAACAACAGATTTTCCGGATTTGATACCGCCTGTGCGGCACCGCTACTGTCAGTGCCCACTCGGCCACCTGTCGTAGAGGGGTGCTCCATGCGCATCAGCGCCCTGGTCCTCGCCGTGCTCGTCCTCGCCGCCACGCCGGCCGCCGCCGTCGTGGGTGGGCGCGAGGCCACCGACCAGCCCTGGGTGGTGGCGCTCTACGACGCGAACGGCAACTTCTACTGCGGTGGCGCGCTGATCGCGCCGGACAAGGTGCTGACCGCCGCGCACTGCACCGTGGAACGGACGGCGTTCGGCACCCACGAGCGGCGGGCCACCGACATCTGGGTGGTCGCCGGGCGGCGGGACCTCGACGGCGACGAAGGCCGGGAGACGCGGGTCTCGGTCGTGTGGCGGCACCCGGACTTCCGGAGCGCCGCCCAGGGCGACGACATCGCCACGCTGACCCTGGCCGAGGCGCTGCCGTACCGGCCGGTGCCGCTGGGCGAGGCCGGACCTGGGGACGTGGCGACCGTCTTCGGCTGGGGGCGCACGGCCGAGCTCGCACCGCCCAGCCCCACGCTGCGCGAAGCGGACCTGCCGGTGTTGGACGACCAGGCGTGCGGGCGGGCGCTGGAGGGCTTCCGGCCCGACACGATGCTGTGCGCGGGCTACCCGGACGGCGGCAAGGACGCCTGCGAGGGCGACTCCGGCGGACCGCTGACCGTGCGCGGCGCGCTGGTCGGGATCGTGTCCTACGGCAAGGGCTGCGCGCGGGCCGGGCTGCCCGGCGCCTACACCCGGGTGAGCCGGTACCTCGACCGCATCTGAGACTGTGGTACCAATCCGAGGTGCGTTCGCAACCCTTCCCGGCCACGCTGCGCCGCAAGTGGTCCGCCGACCTGACCGCGGCGGAGGTCTACCAGCTGCTCAAGCTGCGCAACGAGGTCTTCGTGGTCGAGCAGAACTGCGTCTACGCCGACCTCGACGGCCGTGACCTCGAACCCACCACCCGGCACTTCTGGCTGGAGAGCGACGGCACGACCCAGGCCTACCTGAGGCTGCTGGAGGAACCCGACGGCACCTACCGCATCGGCCGGGTCTGCACGGCCCGCGCCGCCCGCGGGCGCGGGTTCAGCCGCCGGCTGGTGGAGGCCGCGCTGGTGGAGGTCGGGCGCACCGAGTGCGTGCTGGACGCCCAGACCTACGTCGCCGACTTCTACGCCTCGTTCGGCTTCCGGCCCGAGGGCGCGGAGTTCATCGAGGACGGGATACCGCACCTGCCGATGCGCCGGTCTCGCTGATCACCCGCACCGCGCGCTCGACGTCGGCCTCGGTGAGGTCGGCGCGCGCGGTCAGGCGCAGGCGCGAGACCTGGTCGGGCACCGACGGCGGCCGGAAGCAGCCGACCAGGACGCCCTGCGCGCGGCACCCCTCGGCCCAGGCCACCGCGGCCTCGGGCGAGGGCGCCTGCACCGACACCACGGCCGCGGTCGGGTCGCTGACCCGGAAACCTTTGTCCTTCAAGCGGAACGCCAGGTCCTGCGCCACGTTCAACGCCCGCGTCGGGCGGTCCGGCTCCTCGCGCAGCACCTTCAGCGCGGCCAGCGCGGCGGCGGTGCTGCTGGGGGCCAGGCCGGTGTCGAAGATGAACGTGCGCGCGGTGTCGACCAGGTGCTTGATCACCCGGCTCGGGCCGAGGACCGCGCCGCCCATCGCGCCCAGGGACTTGGACAGCGTCACCGTCGTCACCACATCGGGTGCTTTCGCCAGGCCGGCCGCGTGGACCGCGCCGCGCCCGCCCTCGCCGACCACGCCCAGGCCGTGGGCGTCGTCCACGACCAGCGCCGACCCGTGCTCGCGGCAGGTGGCGGCGAGTTCGGCGAGCGGGGCCAGGTCGCCGTCCACGGAGAAGACCGAGTCGGTCACCACCAGGGCGCGCCGCTTGCCGCGGGTGGCCAGGGCGTGGGCGACCTTCGGCACGTCGCAGTGGCCGGCGACGACGACGTCGGCCTTGGACAGCCGGGTCCCGTCGATCAGCGAGGCGTGGATGTGCTGGTCGGCGACGATGGCCGTGCCGGGGCCGGACAGGGCGGTGAGCACGCCCAGGTTGGCCGCGTAGCCGGAGGAGAACACCAGCGCGGCCTGGGCGCCGCAGAAGTTGGCCAGCTCGTACTCCAGCTCGGTGTGCAGCTCGGTCGAGCCGGTCACCAGGCGGGACCCGGTCGAGCCCGCGCCCCAGCGCAGCGAGGCCGCCGCCGCCGCGCCCGCGACCCGCTTGTCCCGGGCCAGGCCCAGGTAGTCGTTGGACGCGAGGTCGAGGTCGGACGAGTCGGCCGGTCGCGGCCGGACCCGGCGGGCCAGGCCCGCTTTGGCACGGGCCTGTGCCCGCGTGTCGATCCAGTCGAACACCGACTCCGGCGCGGACACCCCTGTGCTGACACTCACGCCGGCAGTGTCGCATCCGGCGGCTACGGTCCCCGCGTGGACCTCTTCCAGCTCGGGCGGGACGACCTGCGGTCGCTGCGCGTGGACGCGCCGGTCCACCGCGACGAGCGGACCGGGTTGTGGCTGGTCAGCCGGTACGCCGACGTCAAGGCGGTGCTGGCGGACCCGAAGACCTTCCACCCGGACAACGCCCTGACCGCCGTGACGCCCATCCCGTCTCCGGTGCTGCGCACGCTGGCCCGCGCGGGCTTCTCACTGCCGCCCACCCTGGCCAACAACGGCACCGACACCCACACGGGGTTGCGCCGGTTGGTGGCGGCCTTTTTGACCCCCGCGCGGGTTGCCGCCATGCGTCCGCGCATCGCCGAGCTGGCGCGCGAACGTTTGCAGTGCTTGATTGCCGCTGCTCCGCAGACGGCGGCTCGGTCGCCGGAAAGTCGGCAGGCCGCGCCTGGTTTCGCGTCGATCGAAAGGCGTGATCGCCACGAAACCAGGCGCGGCCTACCGACGCGACCTCGCGGGTTGTCCGGGACGGTCGACCTGCACCCCGCGCTGGCCCGCGACCTGCCGGCGGTTGTGCTGCTGGAGGTCATGGGCATCCGGGACGTGGACGTCGACAAGCTCAAGGCGTGGAGCACGGCGTCGCTGGAGCTGTTCTGGGGTGACGTGACCGTCGAGCGCCAGCACGAGCTGGCCGGCCCCGCCGCCGAGTTCCACCAGTGGCTGACCGCGCGGATCAAGGCCGCCGACCCCGGCGGGGACGACCTGTTCGCCGCCCTGCGCCGGGAGGGCGTGCCGGTCCGGGACGCCGCCGGCCTGTGCTACTTCCTGCTGATCGCGGGTCAGGAGACCACCACCCAGCTGCTGTGCGCGGTGTTCGACGCCGTGCTGCGGCACCGCGACCTGTGGTCCCGGCTGGGTGAACCCGGCATGGCGGAGCGGTGCGTCGAGGAGGTGCTGCGCCGCGACCCGCCGGTCAACACGTGGCGGCGGGTCGCGGCGCGGGACGTGACGATCTCCGGCGTGGAGGTGCCCGCGCGGGCGCAGTTGCTGCTGATGCTCGCGGGCACCGGGTCCGACCCGGAGGTGTTCGACGAGCCGGAACGGCTGTGCCCGGCGCGGCCCAACGCGCGCAAGCACCTCGCGTTCGGGTTCGGCCGGCACTTCTGCCTCGGCGCGGGCCTGGCCCGGCTGGAGGCGGAGGTGGTGCTGCGGGAGACCTTCGACCGGTTCCCGCGGCTGCGCCTGGCCTCCGCCGAGCCGCCGCCGATGCTGGGGTTGCTGTCGTTCCGCGCGCCGCTGAGCGTGCCGGTCGAGCTAGGGGACGAGGACGAGCTTCCCGGTGGTCGTGCGGGACTCCAGGGCCTCGTGGGCGCGGGCGGCGTCGGCCAGCGGTAGGGCGGGACCGAGGGTCGTCCGGAGGTCCAGCGCGAACACCTCGCGCAGGGTGTCGGGCGTGAGCGGGTTCCACAGGCCGATCACCGAGACGCCCCAGGCGAAGACGTCCGCCGGGGTGACGTCCAGTGGCTCGCCGCTCGCGAACCCGAACACGACCAGCCGCCCCACGCCGTTGCGCAGCTGGTCGAAGGACCGCCGGGCGGTGGTCCCGCCGACCGACGAAAAGACCACGTCCAGCTCGCCGGCCGCCCAGTCCTCGGCGCTGTAGTCGACGGTCTCGTGCGCACCCAGCGCACGGGCGTGCGCGAGCTTCTCGGCGCTGCTCGCGGCGGCGACCACCGTGGCCCCGGCGCGGGCGCAGAGCTGGACCAGCAGGCCGCCGACCCCGCCCGCGGCGGCCTCCACCAGCACGCGGTCGCCTGGTGTGACACGGGCGCGTTCGACGGCGTGGACCGCCGTGGTGCCCTGGAGGAACAGGGCCAGGGCCTCGTGGTCGCCGATGTGCTCGGGCACCTCGACACCGTCCTTCACGGCGGCCAGCTCGGCGTACCCGTCGCCGCTCGGGACACCGACGAGCCGGCGGCCGTCCGCGGTGACGCCGACGACCTCGTTGCCGAGCTGCCCTGTGGGTTCGGCCGCCGGGAACCAGGGGAACAGCTTGAGGGCCTTGCCCGAGCGGATGATCGTCTCGCCGTAGTTCACCCCGATCGCGGTGACCCGCAGCAGCTCCTCGCCGGGGCCGGGGACCGGGTCGGGCACCTCCACCACCCGGAGGACGTCGGGCGGACCGAACTCGGAGAACCGCACTGCGCGCATCTTGGCTCCTCTGGAGGCGTCCGTCGTGGGGTAGCGGTCACCGGCGGGTGTCGGCAAGGGCGCGGTGGTCCACCGCTTCGGGACCGCGTGCCGATCTCGCAGGTCAGGCCGGTGAACCCGGTTCGCGGCGCCGCCGGTGTGATCGTCCTCGCGTGGGCCGCGCGGGCCGCGGACTTGGTCGGTGCCGGCCGGGATGCGACGATGCCTGCGCTGTAGGGGTGCGCGAGGAAGCCGGTGCGAATCCGGCACGGTCCCGCCACTGTGACCGGAGGGTGAATCCGGGAGTCAGGAACTCGGCCCCCGGAACCTCTCGACCGGACACGGGCGTGGACACCCGAGGAAGGACACCGCCGCATGGGCGCGCGTTTCCCCTTTTCCGCCGTCGTCGGACACGACGACCTCCGCTTGGCCCTGCTGTTGAACGCCGTGCACCCCGGGATCGGCGGTGTGCTGGTGCGGGGTGAGAAGGGGACCGCGAAGTCGACCGTGGTCCGGGCGCTCGCGGCGCTGCTGCCGGAGCTGGACGTGGTGCCGGGCTGCCGCTTCGCCTGCGACCCGGCGGTGGACACCGAGTGCCCCGACGGGCCGCACGGGCGGCCTCCGGCCCCCGTCTCGATCGTCTCACGCGCCACCGACAATTCCGGCCGTGCGGGCGGCTCGGCCGTTGCCGTGGAGCCGGGTGGCTCGGCGGTTGCCGTCGAGCGGCGGCCGGCGCGGTTGGTCGAGTTGCCGGTGGGTGCCACCGAGGACCGGTTGATCGGGTCCCTCGACCTGGAGCGCGCGTTGACCGAGGGCGTCCGCGCCTACCAGCCGGGTCTGCTCGCCGCCGCGCACCGGGGCGTGCTCTACGTGGACGAGGTCAACCTCCTGCACGACCACCTGGTGGACCTGCTGCTCGACGCCGCCGCGATGGGCCGGGCGCACGTCGAGCGCGAAGGTGTCTCGGTGTCGCACGCGGCCTCGTTCCTGCTGGTCGGCACGATGAACCCCGAGGAGGGCGAACTCCGCCCCCAGCTGCTGGACCGCTTCGGCCTGACCGTCTCCGTCAAGGCCGCGCGGGACGTGGCCACGCGCACCGAGGTCATCCGCCGCCGCCTCGCCTACGAGGCCGACCCCGAGGCGTTCGCCGCGCGGTGGGCCGGGCAGGACGCCGAGCTGGCCGCCCGGATCGTCACCGCACGGGACCGGCTCGCCGCGGTCGTGCTGCCCGACGCGGAGCTGCGTCGGATCGCGGCGGTGTGCGCGGCCTTCGAGGTGGACGGGATGCGGGCGGACCTGGTGGTCGCGCGCACCGCCGTCGCCCACGCTGCCTGGCGGGGTGCGGACGAGGTCGCGGAGGCCGATGTCGAGGCCGCTGTCCGGCTGGCTTTGCCGCACCGCAAGCGCCGCGACCCGTTCGACGAGCCGGGCCTGGAGGAACAGCAGCTCGAAGACGCCATGAAGCAGGGCGCCGAGCACGCCCAGGAACCCGAACCCGATCCGGACGGTCCGGACGGCGGGTTGCCGGGCGAGACCCCCGATCTCCCGGAGGACGCGAGCTCGTCGTCCGAGCAGCCTTCCGCCGGCGGTGGTGCGGGGGCCGAGCGCACGCACGCGCCGGCGCCGTCGTTCCGCACGCGGCTGCTCCAGGTGCCGGGCGTGGGTGAAGGCGCGCCGGGCAAGAGGTCGCGGGCGCGGGCGCGCACCGGCCGGGTCGTCCGTTCGTCCACTGTGGACGGCAGCGGGTTGCACCTGGTCGGCACGCTGGGCGCGGCGGCGCCCCACCAGTCCGTGCGCGGGCGCAGCGGTCCCGGCCTGGTGCTGCGCGGCACCGACCTGCGGCTGTCGGTCCGCGAGGGCAAGGAGGGCAACCTCGTCCTGTTCGTGGTCGACGCGTCCGGCTCGATGGCCGCCCGGCAGCGGATGTCGGCGGTCAGCGGCGCGGTGATCTCCCTGCTGCGCGACGCCTACCAGCGGCGGGACAAGGTCGGCGTGATCACCTTCCGCGGCAACCAAGCCGAGACCGCACTGCCACCGACGAACTCCGTGGACGCCGCCGCCACCCGGTTGCGCCAGTTGCGCACCGGCGGGCGCACCCCGCTCGCGGACGGACTCCTGAAGGCTCGCAAGGTGCTCCAGACCGAACGGGTCCGCGACCCGCGCCGCCGTCCGCTGCTGGTCCTGCTCACCGACGGCCGTGCCACCGCCACGAGCACCGGCGGCGACCCCATGCGCGACGCCCTGCGCGCGGCGGGCCTGCTGGCTGCCGACGAGGTGGCGTCCGTGGTGGTGGACTGCGAGTCCGGCCACATCCGGCTCGGCCTCGCCGGCCGCGTCGCCGAAGCGCTGGACGCGATGTGCCTGCGCCTCGAAGAACTGTCCGCCGACCAGGTCGCCGGCGTCGTGCGCGCCGCACGCGCCGCGTAGAGGAGCCTGCAATGCCCCAGGGACAGCCGTCCGTCGTGCCCACCGACGGGCTCACCACCCGACAGCGCCGCAACCGCCCGCTGCTGGTCCTCCACACGGGGGAGATGAAGGGCAAGTCCACCGCCGCCTTCGGGCTCGCGCTGCGCGGGTGGAACCAGGGCTGGTCGATCGGCGTCTTCCAGTTCGTGAAGTCGGCCAAGTGGAAGGTCGGCGAGGAGAACGCCTTCCGCGCGCTGGGTCGGCTGCACGAGCAGACCGGCGAGGGCGGACCGGTGGAGTGGCACAAGATGGGCGAGGGCTGGTCGTGGTCCCGCAAGCAGGGCACCGAGGACGACCACGCCGCCGCCGCGCGCGAGGGCTGGCAGGAGATCGCCCGCCGACTGGCCACCGAGCAGCACGGCCTGTACGTGCTCGACGAGTTCACCTACCCGCTGCACTGGGGCTGGATCGACGTGGACGAGGTGGTCACCGCGCTGCGCGAGCGGCCCGGCCACCAGCACGTCGTGATCACCGGCCGGTACGCGCCGCAGGCCTTGGTCGACGCCGCCGACCTGGTGGTGGAGATGACCAAGGTCAAGCACCCGATGGACGCGGGGCAGAAGGGCCAGAAGGGGATCGAGTGGTGAACCGCCTGGTGGTCGCCGCGCCCGCGTCGGGCAGCGGCAAGACCACCGTGGCCACCGGCCTGATGGCGGCGCTGCGCCGCGCGGGGGACCGGGTGGCCCCCTTCAAGGTCGGGCCGGACTACATCGACCCCGGCTACCACGGGCTGGCCACCGGCCGTCCCGGGCGCAACCTCGACCCGGTCATGGTCGGTGAGCACCGCGTGGCGGCGCTGTTCGCGCACGGCTCGCGCGGCTGCGACATCGCAGTGGTCGAGGGCGTGATGGGGTTGTTCGACGGGCGGGTGGACACCGAGGGCATCGGGTCCACCGCGCACGTCGCCAAGCTGCTGTCCGCGCCCGTGCTGTTCGTGGTGGACGCGCGCGGCCAGAGCCGCAGCCTGGCCGCCCTGCTGCACGGGTTCCGGGGGTACGACCCGACCGTGCGGCTGGGTGGCGTGGTGCTCAACCAGGTCGGGTCCGCGCGGCACGAGCAGGTGCTGCGCGGCGCGTGCGCCGAGGTCGGGCTGGAGGTGCTGGGCGTGCTGCCGCGCGACGACCGGTTCGCGCTGCCGTCCCGGCACCTGGGCCTGGTCACCGCCGCCGAGCACGGGGCCGCCGCGGTCGAGGCCGTGGACGCCGTGGCCGACGCGGTCGCGGCGCACGTCGACCTGGAGGCGGTGCGGCGGCTCGCGGCCGGGGTGCCGTCGATGGCGGTGCCCGCGTGGGACCCGGCCGAGGAGGTGGCGGCGGTGGCGGGTGCGCCCGTCGTCGCGGTCGCGGGCGGTGCGGCGTTCACCTTCGGCTACGCCGAGCACGTCGAGCTGTTGCGGGCGGCGGGCGCGGACGTCGTGGTCGTGGACCCGCTGCGGGACGAGGACCTGCCCGAGGGCACGGCGGGGCTCGTGCTGCCCGGCGGGTTCCCCGAGCAGCACGCGGCCGAGCTGTCGGCCAACGCCGGACTGCGGTCGGCGGTCGCGGCGCTGGCGCGGTCGGGTGCGCCCGTGCACGCGGAGTGCGGCGGGTTGCTGTACCTGGCGCGGTCGCTGGGCGGCGTGCCGATGTGCGGTGTGCTCGACGCGGACGGCTCGATGACGCCCCGGCTCACCCTGGGCTACCGGGACGCCGTGGCGCCGCACGACTCCGTGCTCGCGCGGGCGGGCACGCGGATCACCGGGCACGAGTTCCACCGGACGACGATGAGCGTGCCCGCCGGGGCGAAACCGGCCTGGCAGTGGCGGGGTCACGACCTCAAGCCGGTGGCCGAGGGGTTCGTCGTGGGCGGGGTCCATGCGTCCTATCTGCACACCCACCCGGCGTCCGCGCCGGACGCCATAACCCGTTTTGTGCGGGGTTGCGAGACCGGGCAGCTCCGGTTCGAGGCCACTCGATAGTGGATCGTCCGGGCGCGGTACGGTCGTTGCCCACCAAGCCGAACACGTCGTGGGGAGCAGTTGTGATGACTGGTCGGGTCTCCTTCGTGGGCGCCGGTCCCGGCGCCGCCGATCTCATCACCCTCCGGGGCGCCAAGCGCATAGCCGAGGCGGACGTGGTGGTGTGGGCCCCGAGCGTCGTGGAGGCCGAGTGCGTGCGCGAGCACGCCCGCCCCGACGCCGAGCTGGTCGACTTCTCCCGCGTGTCCGAGGCCGAGGTGGTCGACGTCTACCGGCGCGCGTCGGCGAGCAAGCTCAAGGTGGTGCGGCTGCACGCGGGCGACCCGGCGCTGTGGGGAGGCCTGCGCGAGCAGCACGAGACGTGCCAGAAGCTCGGGCTGGACATCGAGGTCGTGCCCGGTGTGTCGGCCGTGTCGGCGGCGGGCGCGGCGGTGGGGCGCGAGCTGACCGCCTCCGACGTGGCGCAGTCGCTGGTGCTGGCCGGGCCGGAGGGCGCCGAGCACCTCAAGGACTTCGCCGCGCACGGCACGACCCTGGCGATCTCGGCGTCCGGCGCGCGCACGGCCCGGATCGTGGAGCAGTTGCGCGAGGGCGGTTACGCCGACGACACGCCGGTCGTGGTGGCCTACAAGGTGTCCCTGCCCGACGAGACGGTCGCGCGGACCACGCTGGGCGAGCTGGAGGCGTGCGTCAAGGAGCACAAGCTCTACCGCACCACGCTGTTCCTCGTCGGCGACGTGCTCAAGGCCCCGGCCCGGCGGTCCGCCGACGAGCCGGTGCGGCGGTCGCGGGCGTCGAAGTGGGGCAAGCGCCGCGAGTCGCCGTCCGCGACGGCGTGGTCGATGGTGCACGACTGGCAGGAGACCGCGCGGGCGGCCCGGGTGAAGCCGAAGCCGGTGGCCGTCGAGCCGGCACCGGCCCCGGAGCCGGTGCCGATGCTGGCCCTGGTGCCCGAACCCGTTGAGGCGCAAGGAGAACCGGTGGTCGAAGAGGCGCCCAAGCCCAAGACCACCGCGGTCGCCGCGGCGAAGAAGAAGCCCACGACCGTCCAGGCCAGCACGACCCCGCGCCCGCGCAAGCCCGCCGCGCCGCGCACCTCCAAGAAGACCAAGCGCGCCAACTGACATGGACGTCGCCGCGCTGCACGCCTTCCTCACCGCGACCGGCCGGTCGTGGGACTCGGTGACCGTCGTGGACGCGGCGGCCGTCGGCCTCCGGCACGCGCTCAACGTGTGCCGCGCCCGGTCCGCCGTCGTCGTCGCGGGCGTCGACCCCGCCGAACTGGCCGCCGGGTTGGCCGGGTGGCGGCGGGCGCTGACCGTGTCCGACGGCAGTGAACTGTCCACTGTGGACCCTGCGGACGCGGTCGTGCGGCGCTGGGGTTCTCCGGATTTCGTGCTGTGCCTGGCGGAAAGCGCTTTCTCCACAGGTGAGGGCGGCTGGGCGCTGCCCGACGACGATTTCGCCCACCGGGAAGGCATGGTCGCCACCGCCGAGGTGCGTGCGCTGGCCCTGTCCCGCCTCGCCCCGCGCCCCGGCGTGCTGGTGTGGGACGTCGGCGCGGGACCCGGCGCGGTCGGCGTGGAGTGCGCCCGGCTCGGCGCGGCCGTCATCGCGGTCGAGCGGGACCCCGTGCAGTGCGTGCGGATCATCGCCAACGCCTCCGCGCACGGCGTGGACGTGCGGGTCGTGGAGGCGTCGCTGGCCGAGGCCGGCGACCTGCCCCGGCCGGACGCGGTGTTCGTCGGCGGTGGCGGCGCGGACGTGGTGCGGCAGAGCGCGCGGGTCGGCGCGGGCCGGATCGTCGTGGCGACCGCCGACCTGGACCGGGTGCTGCCCGCGCGGGACGCGCTGGCCCAGGCCGGGTACGAGGTCGAGGGCAGCCAGCTGTCCGCGGCGCGGCTGACCGGCGGGACGCTGCTCGCGGCGAACCCGGTGACCGTGCTGTGGGGGACGAGGAAGTCGTGATCGGGGTCTTCGCGACGGGCGAGCCGGCGCGGCGGGCGGCGGTCGAGCTGGCCAAGCGGCTCGGGCCGGACGCCGTCGTGCCGGACGGTCCGGTGCGGCCGGCGCTGCGGCGGCTGTGGCCGCGCCTGGGTTCGGCGGTGTTCTTCCTGGGCACCGAGGCCGCGGTCCGCCTGGTGGCGCCGCTGGTGCGGGATGAGCGCTCCGACCCCGGTGTAGTGTGCGTGGACGGCGGGTTCACCGTGGCGCTGCTGGGCGGGGCCGACGCGCTCGCCGTGCAGATCGCCGAGTTGCTGGACAACACCCCGGTCGTCACGTCCACCGACGTGTCGCCGCTGGACGAGCTGGTCGAGCTGCTGGACGTGGCTGTCGAGGGTGACCTGGTGGCGTGCGGCGAGGCGGTGCGGGGCGGCGAAGAGGTTCTCCTGGCCAACCCGCTGGGTTTTCCGCTGCCAGCGCTGCCGGACAACGTCCTGGTCACCTCGGACGTCCGTGTCCACGAGTCGGCGTGGACGGTCCTGCTGGACGACCGCATTCCGCCCGGCCGGCCGCGCGACAACGTGGTGCGGTTGGTGCCGCGCACGCTGGTGGTCGGGATCGGGTCGAGCAGCGGGGTGTCGGCGCAGGCGGTGTCGGCCGTGCTGGGCGAGCTGGAGACCCGCGGCCTGGACCTGAGGGCCGTGCGCGCCTTCGCCACCGTCGACCGCAAGGAGTCCGAGCAGGGCATCGCGGACGCCTTGGAGGACTGGGGTTTCTGGCACTCCGGTGTCGCCCCGCTGCTGGTGTACCCCGGCGAGGAACTGGCCGTGGTGCCGGTGCCGAACCCTGCGGAACTGGCCATCGGCATCCCGTCGGTGGCCGAGGCGGCGGCGTTGCGCGGCGCGATGGAACTGTCCGCCGGCGGTCGGGTCGAGATGGCCGTGGAGAAGGTCAAGGGCGCGGCGGTGACCGTGGCGGCGGCCCGGGTGCTGCCGCGTGGCCGGTTGGCGTTGGTGGGCTTGGGGCCGGGGGACGCGGACGAGCGCACGCCGCGCGCGGAGGCGGAGTTGCGGCGGGCTTCAGTGGTCGTGGGGTCCGAGGAGTGCGTGGCTCAGGTCCGGCACCTGCTGCGCCCTGGGACCCGCGTCGTCTCGGAGGGTGCTGTGGAGTGGGCCGAGGCGGGCGCGGCGGTGGCCTACGTGGCACGTGACTTCGGTCCGCAGGTCGAGGGTCCGGTGCGGGCCGAGGTGGTGCGGGTCGCCGGAGTCGGCGGTGCCCCGGCGCGCTGACCACCGACGTGCGCAGGGCGCGGACCACGTGCGCAGGGCGCGTTGACCACGCGTGCGGGTGCGGCGGGGCGGCCTCCGGCCCCCGTCTCCATGATCCCACGGGGGTACGACAGTCGGTGGGCTCGTCAAGTGTGAAGCCGGTTTGCCGCTTGTCCGGCCGGTCGTTTTCCGCCTAGCTGGAAGTCCGCCGTCGACCGAATCCCTGCCGGAAGGACAGAGCGCATGGCGAAAACCCTGCATCGCCTGATCACCGCTCTCGCCGCTGCGATCGCCGCGGTCGGGCTGCTCACCGTCGCACCCGCGCAAGCGGACACCGTCGAGCCCTACATCGTCGGTGGCACGAGGGCGTCCATCAGCCAGTACCCCTGGACCGTGTACCTCGCCACCTCCAGTGGCGGGCAGTTCTGCGGCGGCACGCTGGTGTCGCCCACGAAGGTCGTCACCGCCGCGCACTGCACCAGCGGCCGGACGCCGTCGAGCACCAAGGTCGTCTGGGGCCGTGAGGACAAGCAGAGCACGGCCGGCATCGTGGCGAACGTCACGCGCATCTGGATCCACCCGAACTACCGCTCCGCCACGTCGGGTTACGACGTCTCGGTCCTGACCCTGGACCGCTCCATCTCCTCCGCCTACCTCCCCCTCGCCACCCCCTCCGACACGGCCCTCTACGCGGCCGGGGCGAGCGCCACCATCCTCGGCTGGGGCACCACCTCCTCCGGCGGCTCGGCGTCGCGCTACCTGCTCAAGGCCACCGTCCCGGTCACGTCCGACGCGACCTGCAAGACCGCCTACTCCCAGTACAGCAACACCTCGATGGTGTGCGCGGGCTACCCGCAGGGCGGCGTGGACACCTGCCAGGGCGACTCCGGCGGCCCGTTGGTCGTCGGCGGCAAGCTCATCGGCGCGACCTCCTGGGGTCGTGGCTGCGCGCTCGCCGGGTACCCGGGCGTCTACGCCCGCATCGCCGCGTACTACAGCGTGCTGACCCAGCAGATCAACTCCTGATCGGTGCCGTGCCCACGTCCGGGTGACTCGCCGGGCGTGGGCACGGACCCCGTGGTCCGATCGGAGCCATGCGACGACTGCTCCTCGCCACCCTGATGATCATCGGCTCGGCGACCACCGCCCACGCCGACCCCGGTCTGTACTCCTGCGGCACCTCGGTCAACGGGTCCACCGGCAACGGCTGGTGCTCCGGCACGGGCACCTTCCGCGTGGTCGTGGCCTGCGAGAACGGGTCCTTCGCGCGAAGCCCGTGGGTAACGATCCAGACCGGTCAGGGCATGATCGGGACGTCCTGCACCAGCGCGAAGGCCGTGGGCGCGGAGATCGACACCCGGTGACCGGCGAGTAGTGCTTCCCACACTCTGACCCGCCCGGTTGGACAGGACATGGCCGGCGTGGATCCTTCTACCCATGCACGGTGAACAGCACTACCTTGTGGGCCTCGACCTCGCGGGCAAGCGGGTCGTCGTCGTGGGTGGCGGCACGGTCGCCCAGCGGCGGCTGCCGCGCCTGGTGGCCGCCGGGGCCCGGGTCGAGGTCGTCTCGCCCGAGGTGACGCCCGCGGTCCAGGGGATCGTGGACGCCGGGGACGCGGTGTGGCACCGCCGCCGCTACGCCACCGGCGACCTCGACGGCGCCTGGTACGTGCTGGCCTGCACATCCGACCCGCAGGTCAACGCCCAGATCACCGCCGACGCCACCGCGCAGCGCGTGTTCTGCGTCCGCGCCGACGTGGCCGTGCAGGGCACCGCCGTCACCCCCGCGGTCGGCGAGCACGACGGGCTGCTGCTCGGCGTCCTCGCCGGTGGGCAGCACCGGCGGTCGGCGGCCGTGCGGGACGGGCTGCTCTCGGCGTTGCGCGACGGCTCGCTGCACGACCAGCACGAGCCGCTGGCCGGGGTGGCGCTGGTCGGCGGCGGTCCCGGCGACCCGGACCTGATCACCGTGCGCGGCCGGCGGCTGCTGGCCCGCGCGGACGTCGTCGTGGCCGACCGGCTGGCGCCGCAGGAGCTGCTGGACGAGCTGCCCCAGCACGTCGAGGTGGTGGACGCGGCCAAGATCCCGTACGGGCGGGCGGCATCGCAGGAGTTCATCAACACCACGCTGGTGGACAACGCCAAGGCCGGGAAGTTCGTCGTGCGGCTCAAGGGCGGCGACCCGTACGTGTTCGGGCGCGGCTTCGAGGAGCTCATCGCGTGCGCCGAGGCGGGCCTGCCGGTGACCGTGGTGCCCGGCGTGACCAGCGCGTTCGGTGTGCCGGCGCTGGCCGACGTGCCGGTGACGCACCGGGGCGTGGCGCACGAGGTGGTCGTGGTGTCCGGGCACGTGGCCCCCGACGACGAGCGGTCCCTGGTCGACTGGGACGCGCTGTCGAGGCTGCGCGGCACGGTCGTGATCCTGATGGGCGTGGAACGGGCCGGCGCGTTCGCCGAGGCGTTGCGCGCCGGCCGTCCCGGTGACACCCCGGTGGCGGTCGTGCAGGAGGGCAGCACCCGGTCCCAGCGCGTCGTGCGGTCCACTTTGGACACGTTGGCCGCCGACGTCGTCGAGCACGCGATCCGCCCGCCCGCGATCATCGTTGTGGGACCGGTCGCCGGACTGGCGCGGGAGCTGCCGTTCCGGTCTTCCTGAACGCCCACGCCACGCCCAGGACGACGGCGACGAGCACGGCCAGCAGCGAGGCGAGCGTGGTGGGTCCCGGGTGCACCAGGGGCTCACCGCGCAGGGCCTGCCAGGTCAACGCCGCGAACACCCCGCCGTAGCCGAGCGCCGCGACCAGCACCAGGCGCAGGCGGGTGCGCTCGGCCAGACCCAGCGCGGCCAGCCCCAGGCCCAGCAGGATCAGCACCTGCAAGCCGTGCATGCCGAAGAAGTGCGGGATGCGCATGTCGCCGCCGGTAGTGCTCCACGTGGTCACCGGCATACCGGGACCACCGTCCGGCACACCCACCGCGTGCCCGCCGCTCAGCTTGATGTCGTTGCCGGCCGCGTCCGTCACGACGGACTTCTTGCTCTTGCCCTGGAAGATCATCAGGTAGCCCGAGGCCATGCCCAGGATCGCGAGGTAGAGGCCGCTGCGGATGGACCACGTCGTCGGGCGGTCGCCGAGCTTCTGCACGGACAGGAAGATCGCCAGGACGATGTTCGCCAGGAACATCAACGGGATCGACGTCCCGAACATGAACTGCACGACCTGGTTGATCCAGTCGCCCTTGGTCGAGTTGAAGTGGCTGAACGTGCCGCGCGCGGCCTGGACGCCGACCAGCAGCACGTCCGCGAAGATGATCACCGAGCTGAACGTGGCCAGCCCGGACGTCCACCGCTTGCCCTTGTGCGGCAAGGAGAGCATCCACGACAGGGTGGCCGAGTAGATCGTCAGGGAGATCCCGAACTTCAACGGCTTGAGCCACAGCGGCTCGCCGTTGAGCACACGGTCGTCGAACAGCAGACCGGCCAAGGGGATCAGGGTCAGCACGGCCATCGCGACGGCGACCCACAGGGAGGGGCGGTGCCAGGACTTGGTCATGCCGTAGAGCCTGCTCGGAGGTAGCGTGTCGCTCACTGGTGTCGGCAGGCCGGTCCGGGGTAGGGCTGTCCCCCGCCGCGAGGGAGGGTTGGCCCGGTGGCGGTGCGGATCTCGTTGGCGGGCGTGGGCCTGGCCAGGGTGCGGTTCGCGTACTCGCCGGTGTTCGAGACGGTGATGGCGGTGGACGGGCTGCGCGTGCCCGGTGCGCACGCCGTGCACCTGCCGTGGGTGTCGTGGGCGCGGGAGCGGGCGGCGGCCATCCCGGACTTGGACGTGGTGCTGGACCTGATGGCGGGCCGGGTGAAGCCTGCGGTGCTGATGCCCGTGCCGGACGTGCGGATGCCGGACTTGGAGGCCGAGCTGACCGGCGTGCCGGCGCGGGTGGCGGAGGTCGTGCGGACGTGCCACCGGGTGCTGGTGGCGCCGTTCTGGAAGCGGATCACGGCGGTCCTGGAGGCGGACATCGCGCACCGGGCTGCGGTCCTGGCCGACCGGGGTGCGGAGGCGGTGTTCGGCGACCTGCATCCGGAGGTGAGCTGGGCGGGCGGGGAGTTGGTGCTGTACGCGGATCTGCGCGCCGACCAGCCGCACCGGGTGGATCTGTCCGAGGCGGGGCTCGTGTTGTCGCCGAGCGTGTTCTGCTGGCCCAAGGCTTGGGCGGCGGTCGACCCGGTTGGGGCGGGGGTCGTGCGCTATCCGGCGCGGGGGGTGGGGACGTTGTGGGATGAACCGGCGGTTGCGGTCGGGGACGAGTTGGCGGCGCTGGTTGGGCGGACTCGGGCGGCGTTGTTGGGCTTGTTGTCGGCTCCGATGTCGACTGCGGAACTGGCGTCTCGGCTGGGGGTGACGGCGGGGGCGGTGTCGCAGCATGTGGGCGTCTTGCGCGCGGCGCGGTTGGTTACTAGCCGTCGTGAGGGTCGCAATGTCCTGCATATGCGGACTTCGCGCGCCGACGCACTCATGGACTGAGCCGCCGTGCTCCTACATGCACGCATCAATGCCGCTTTCGGCGCGCGGAGCGCGCCTTTCGCGCGCGGAGCGCGCGGTAGGTGTTACCTACAAGTGGAGGGCCTCGGTTCCCCCACCGTATGGCCTGCCCGA
>NZ_JBBEGC010000055.1:0-50189 GCF_037401995.1 Saccharothrix sp. CCNWYY140 | reverse complement strand
GGTAGCCCTTCGGGCAGGCCATACGGGGATGACGGAAGAAGCCCAAGTTGGGAGGTCTGCTGCGCGAGCCCAAAGGAGAAGCGCGCCCTTCGGGCGCGGGAGCTGGCCGTGGGCGTGGGCGTGGGCGGGCTTGGGTTAGTTCTTGTTGGGGATTCGGAGTTGCTTTGTTGGCTGTTCGGAGGCGGGGATGTCTGACTTGTCCGCTTCCTGTGTGGCCTTGGCGTTCTCCGTGTCCTCTGAGCCCTCGGCGTCCTCGTTGGCCTCGATGTCGAGGGGCGAGAGGGCGGCTACTGCGTTCAGGACGGCTTCCTGGGCTGCGGTGAACTGTTCGGTCAAGGCCTTGTGGACCGTGTGCAGTTCCGTCAGCTTTCGGTCTGCTGCCGTGATGCGTTCGTCGGCGTAGGTGTTGGCGTCGGCGATCTTGTTCTTTGCCTCTGCCGTTGCCTCGGTGAGGGTCTTTTCGGCTTGGGCGTTGGCGTCGGCCACGGCCTTTTCCGCCTTGGCCAGGGCCTCTGCCTCCAGGTCGGCGATTTGCTTGGCGGAGTCTTCGCGGAGCTTGCCGACCTCGGCCTTCGCTTCCTCCAGGAGCCTGGCCGCCTCGGCCTTGGCCTCTACGACGTGCACCTCGTGCTCCTTGCGGAGGGTGGTGCGGAGTTCGTCGTACTCCTTGTCGAGGTCGTCGTGGTAGCCCTTGTACTTGGCGTCCAGGTCTACCCGGCGCTTTTCCAGGTCCTTGGTCTTCTCGTCGAACTCCGCCGCCAGGCGTTCGTGGTCCGCGCGGGTTTGGGCCAGGAGGGCCTCGTGTTCGGCGGTCAGCTTGGCGCGTAGGTCCTCGTGTTGCTTCTCCAGCTCTGCGCGGCGCTCCTGGTACTGCTGTTCCAGCTCCTTCGTGCGTTGCTGGTGGGCCGCTTCCAGTTGCTTGCGACGGTCCTCGACCTCGGCCATTGCCCGCTGGTGGGCCGCGCGGCCCTCGGCGGCGAAGCGGTCGGCTTCGGCTCGGGTGGCGTTGGCCTGGTCCAGGGCGCCCTGGCGGATGTCGGCGATCTCCTCCTCGGCCAGGGTCATCATCACGCGCACGCGGTCGGTGACGTTCGAGGCGCTGACCGGGCTGTTGGCCAGGTTGCCCAGTTGCGCCTTGACCTTGTCCAGCTCCGCGCGGGTGGTGTTGAGGAGCTTGGTCAGCTCGCCCACCTGGGCCGCCGCGGCGTCGCGTGCGCGGTTGGAGTTCTTCAGGTCGAACTCCAGGCGTGTCACGCGCTCGTTGACCTGCCGCTGGTTGTACCCGCGCAGAACGACGTCGAAGTGGGTGCGGGCAGCAGGCTGCCCCGTCCCTTCAGCCCCGGCCATGTGCCCAACCCTACCGAGAAGTCGACTCCGCCATTCACCCGATGCAGCGAACACGCTGTAACGGGTCGGTGATCGTGCGCTCACAGTCCACCGCACTTGTCAACGTCCCGCAGTGTGAGCCGATCGATGGGGGGCTGCGGGCGGGACCCCGGCACGGGACAATTCCCCGGCCGTGCGCCCCTCTTGACCGGGTGAGTGACCGATCACGATGACGTCCGTCACGTGGGATGGAACTCCCGACCAGCGGGAACATCACGGTAGCGTGCCTTGATTGAACGCCGACTGACCTGGGAGGGAACGCCGAATGTTCCGCAAGGTTCTTGTCGCCAACCGCGGCGAGATCGCGATCCGGGCTTTTCGCGCTGCCTACGAGCTGGGCGCCGGCACCGTTGCCGTCTTCCCCCACGAAGACCGCAACTCGCTGCACCGGCTCAAGGCGGACGAGTCCTACGAGATCGGCGAGCCCGGCCACCCCGTCCGGGCCTACCTGTCCGTCGACGAGATCATCAAGGCCGCGCGCAAGGCCGGCGCCGACGCGGTCTACCCGGGTTACGGCTTCCTCTCGGAGAACCCCGAGCTGGCCAAGGCGTGCGCGGACGCGGGCATCACGTTCGTGGGTCCGCCGAACGACGTGCTGGAGTTGACCGGCAACAAGGCCCGTGCGATCGCCGCCGCCCGCGAGGCCGGGCTGCCGGTGCTGCGGTCCAGCGAGCCGTCCAGTGACATCGACGCGCTGCTCGAAGCCGCGAAGGGCATCGACTTCCCGGTGTTCGTGAAGGCCGTCGCCGGCGGCGGTGGCCGCGGTATGCGGCGCGTGGAGGACCCGGCCGCGCTGCGGGAGGCCCTGGAGGCCGCGTCCCGCGAGGCCGAGTCGGCGTTCGGCGACCCGACGGTGTTCCTGGAGCAGGCCGTCGTCGAGCCCCGCCACATCGAGGTGCAGATCCTCGCCGACGGCGAGGGCAACGTGATCCACCTGTTCGAGCGGGACTGCTCGGTGCAACGCCGCCACCAGAAGGTCATCGAGATCGCGCCCGCGCCCAACCTCGACCCCGAGCTGCGCGAGCGCATCTGCAACGACGCCGTCCGGTTCGCCCGCCACATCGGCTACCGCAACGCGGGCACCGTCGAGTTCCTGCTCGACCCGAACGGCAACTACGTCTTCATCGAGATGAACCCGCGCATCCAGGTCGAGCACACGGTGACCGAGGAGGTCACCGACGTCGACCTGGTGCAGTCGCAGATGCGCATCGCGTCGGGCGAGACGCTCGAAGACCTCGGCCTGAGCCAGGACACCGTGCAGCTGCGCGGCGCGGCCCTCCAGTGCCGCATCACCACCGAGGACCCGGCCAACGGGTTCCGCCCGGACACCGGCATGATCAGCGCCTACCGCTCGCCGGGCGGCTCGGGCATCCGGCTGGACGGCGGCACCACCGGCGCCGGCACGGTCGTCAGCGCGCACTTCGACTCGATGCTGGTCAAGCTGTCCTGCCGCGGCCGGACGTTCGCCGCGGCCGTGGCCCGCGCCCGCCGCGCGGTGGCCGAGTTCCGCATCCGCGGTGTGTCCACGAACATCCCGTTCCTCCAGGCGGTGCTGGACGACGAGGACTTCTACCAGGGCCGCGTCACCACCTCGTTCATCGAGAAGCGCCCGCACCTGCTGACCGCCCGGCACTCCGCCGACCGCGGCACGCGCATGCTGACCTACCTGGCGGACGTGACGGTCAACAAGCCCAACGGCCCGCGCCCGGCGGCGGTGGACCCGAAGGACAAGCTGCCCGTCGCGGACCTGAACGTCGAACCGCCGGCCGGGTCCAAGCAGAAGCTGACCGACCTGGGGCCCGAGGGCTTCGCCCGGTGGCTGCGGGAGAGCAAGGCGCTGGCGGTCACGGACACGACGTTCCGCGACGCCCACCAGTCGCTGCTCGCGACCCGCGTGCGCACCAAGGACCTGCTCGCGGTCGCGCCGCACGTGGCGCGCCTGACGCCGCAGCTGCTGTCCCTGGAGGCGTGGGGCGGCGCGACCTACGACGTGGCGCTGCGGTTCCTCGCGGAGGACCCGTGGGAGCGGCTGGCGGCGCTGCGCGAAGCCGTGCCCAACATCACCCTCCAGATGCTGCTGCGCGGCCGGAACACGGTCGGCTACACGCCGTACCCGGAGGCCGTGACCTCGGCGTTCGTCGAAGAGGCGACCAAGACCGGCATCGACATCTTCCGGATCTTCGACGCGCTCAACGACGTCGAGCAGATGCGCCCGGCGATCGAGGCCGTCCGCGAGACCGGGACGGCCGTCGCCGAGGTGGCGCTGTGCTACACAGCCGACCTGTCCAACCCGGACGAGCGGCTCTACACGCTCGACTACTACCTCAAGCTGGCCGAGCAGATCGTCGGCGCGGGCGCGCACGTGCTGGCCGTGAAGGACATGGCGGGCCTGCTGCGCCCGCCCGCCGCCGCGCGGCTGATCACCGCGCTGCGCAAGGAGTTCGACCTGCCCGTGCACCTGCACACG
Source organism: Saccharothrix sp. CCNWYY140 (assembly GCF_037401995.1). Lineage (NCBI taxonomy): Bacteria > Bacillati > Actinomycetota > Actinomycetes > Pseudonocardiales > Pseudonocardiaceae > Saccharothrix > Saccharothrix sp. CCNWYY140. The sequence goes on along the minus strand of NZ_JBBEGC010000055.1, from coordinate 46,336 downwards.
CACGACACGGCGGGCGGTCAGCTGGCGACCTACCTCGCGGCCATCCAGTCCGGTGTGGACGCGGTGGACGGCGCGTCGGCGTCGATGGCGGGCACGACGTCCCAGCCGCCGCTGTCGGCGATCGTCGCGGCCACCGACCACACCGAGCACGCCACGGGCCTGTCGTTGCAGGCGGTGTGCGACATCGAGCCGTACTGGGAGGCCGTGCGCAAGGTGTACGCGCCGTTCGAGTCCGGCATCCCCGGGCCGACCGGTCGCGTGTACCACCACGAGATCCCCGGCGGGCAGCTGTCCAACCTGCGCACCCAGGCGGTCGCGCTCGGTCTCGGGCAGAAGTTCGAGGAGATCGAGGCCATGTACGCGGCGGCGGACCGGATGCTCGGTCGCCTGGTGAAGGTGACGCCGTCGTCCAAGGTCGTCGGCGACCTGGCGCTGCACCTGGTGGGCGCGGGCGTGTCCCCGAAGGACTTCGAGGCCGACCCGGGCCGCTTCGACATCCCGGCGTCGGTGGTCGGCTTCCTGTCCGGCGAACTGGGCGACCCGCCCGGCGGCTGGCCGGAGCCGTTCCGCAGCAAGGCGTTGCAGGGCCGGGCGGCCCCGAAGGGCGTGGCGTCACTGACCCCGGAGGACGAGGCCGGCCTGGCGACGGACCGCCGCAACACCCTCAACCGCCTGCTGTTCCCGGCGCCGACCAAGGAGTTCCGCGCGCACCGCGACGCGTACGGCGACACGAGCGTGTTGACCAGCAAGGACTTCTTCTACGGCCTGCGGCCGGGCGAGGAGTACCAGGTCGACCTGGAGCCGGGCGTGCGCCTGCTGATCGGCCTGGAGGCCATCGGCGAGGCGGACGAACGGGGCATGCGCACGGTCATGGCGACCCTGAACGGCCAACTCCGGCCGATCCAGGTCCGCGACCGGTCCATCGCGGCGGAGATCCCGGCGGCGGAGAAGGCGGACCGGACCAACCCGGACCACGTGGCCGCGCCGTTCGCGGGGGTTGTCACGCCGTCGGTGGCGGAGGGCGATTCGGTCGAGGCCGGCCAGACGGTGGCGACCATCGAGGCGATGAAGATGGAGGCGGCGATCACCGCGCCGAAGGCGGGTCGCGTGAAGCGGCTGGCCGTGGGCGGGGTGCAGCAGGTGGAAGGTGGCGACCTGCTGATCGTGCTGGAGTAGGGATCGTCGTTCGGAACGGGCCGGGCATCCGCGTGGGTGCCCGGCCCGGTTCGTGCCCGGGGTCGTTCGGGGGTCGAGGTCGTCGCGTTTCGAGTGGCGGTGACGTGGGTCTCGGGTTATCTCCATCGGATGGGGGAACCCGGTCGGGCGTCTCGGCGTTGGAGGAGCCATGAAGAAGGTCACCGCAGCGCTGCTCGGGTTGGCGGCCGGCGCGGTCGCGTGGGGGTTGCGGGACGTGCCTGCCGCGTTGGGCGGGCGGCCCGGTGGGGAGCGCGTGTGGCGGTCGCCGCGGTATTGGGACGGGAAGTTCCACAACGCCGTGCGGACGCGGACCATGCCGGCCGGGAGTGCCGGGGACACCGCGCGTGAGTTGGTTTTCGGTGGGCAGCAAAGGCATCCCGTCGGGGACGTGCCGTTGGTGCGGGCGACCGACCTCGCCACCGAAGGGCTGCACCTCACCTGGTACGGGCACGCGTCCACATTGGTCGAGATCGACGGCGCCCGGATCCTGCTCGACCCCGTGTGGAGCGACCGGTGCTCGCCGTCCCAGCTGGTCGGACCCAAGCGGCTGCACCCGGTGCCGCACACGCTCTCCGAGGTCGGGCCGGTGGACGCCGTGGTCATCTCGCACGACCACTACGACCACCTCGACCAGGCCACCGTCCGCGACCTGACCACGACCACGCACGCCGTCTTCGTGGTCCCGTTGGGCATCGGGGCGCACCTGCGCCGCTGGAAGGTGCCGGAGTCGCGGATCGTCGAGCTGGACTGGGAGGAGTCGCACGAGGTCGCCGGGGTGCGCCTGGTCGCCTCGCCCGCCCAGCACTTCTCCGGCCGCGGGTTCCAGCGGGACAACACGCTGTGGGCGTCCTGGGTCATCCTCGGCCCCGAACACCGCGTGTACTACAGCGGTGACACCGGGTACTTCGACGGCTACAAGCGCATCGGCGACAAGTACGGCCCCTTCGACGCCTCGCTGATCCAGATCGGCGCGTACGGCCCCGGCTGGCCCGACATCCACATGACGCCCGAAGAAGGCGTCGCCGCGCACCGGGACGTCCGGGGCGGGCTGCTGGTGCCGGTGCACTGGGCGACCTTCAACCTGGCCTTCCACGACTGGTCCGAGCCCGTCGACCGGGTGTGGCGCGAGGCCAAGGCGTGGGAGATCCCGCTCGCCGTCCCGCGGCCCGGTGAGAAGATCGACGTGAACGATCCCCCGCAGGTCGACGGGTGGTGGCAAGCCCTGGCCTGAGGACCATCCACTGTGGACGCCCGCCGACTGCCGCGCGCGTGCTGCGGTGGACGCGGACGCGACTGTGGCGGTCCTCACGTCCCCGCCAGGCGGGTCGCGACCACCGGCACAGGTGATCCCGGTCGACGGTGGCGCGCTGCGACCGAGGCGTGCCCGGCACGCCCGGCCCGTCGGGCGACAATCTCCCCATGACCAGGATCGTGGCGGGCGTGGCCGGGGGCCGGCGCCTCCAAGTGCCCCCGAAGGGCACCCGACCGACCTCCGACCGGGTGCGCGAGGCGTTGTTCAGCTCGCTCGAAGCGCTCGTCGACCTCGACGGGCTCCGCGTGCTCGACCTCTACGCGGGCAGCGGGGCGCTCGGGTTCGAGGCGTTGTCGCGGGGTGCGGCGCACGCCACGTTCGTCGAGTCGGACAAGCGGGCTGCCGAAGTGCTGAAGGGCAACGCCCGGACCCTCGGCCTGCCCGGCGCGCAGATCGTGAACCGCACCGCCCTGGCCGCCGTCGCGAACCCGCCCGAGGCCCCGTGCGACGTCGTTTTCGCCGATCCGCCCTACGACGTGACCGACGCCCAGCTGGCCGAGGTCCTCGCCGCGCTGGTCGGGAACGGGTGGACCGCGCCCGGGTCGGTGGTCGTCGTCGAGCGGTCCGCGCGGACTCCTGAACCGATCTGGCCACCTGCGCTGGAATCCTTGCGCAGCAAGCGATACGGCGACACGGCGCTGTACTGGGCGGAGCACGCCGGCCCGCGCGGGTGATGCGGACCACGACCGGACTGGACGCATCCGATCGGGTGCTACCGTCCGAAACCATGACGCGTGCCGTGTGCCCCGGCTCCTACGACCCGGCCACCAACGGACACCTGGACATCATCGGTAGAGCGGCGAAGCTCTTCGACGAGGTCGTCGTCGCCGTGCTCATCAACAAGAACAAGAAGACCCTGTTCTCGGTGGAAGAGCGCACGGACATGCTCCGCGAGGTGACGGCCCAGTGGCCGAACGTGCGGGTGGACTCCTGGCACGGCCTGCTGGTCGACTACTGCCGGGAGAACGACATCAAGGCCATCGTCAAGGGTCTCCGCGCGGTCAGTGACTACGACTACGAGCTCCAGATGGCGCAGATGAACCACCAGCTCACCGGCGTGGACACGCTGTTCATGCCGACCAACCCCCTCTACAGCTTCCTGGCCAGCTCGCTGGTGAAGGACGTGGCGACCTACGGCGGCGACGTGTCGACGCTGCTGCCCCCGTCCATCGAGGCCCGACTGTCCCAGCGCCTCAAAGAACGCCGCTGAATTCACCTCCCCGTGGCCGGATCTTCACTCGATGTGGTGGTCCGGCCACTCGCATGAGCGACCACCTCGCACCGGCCCCCGACAAAGCGCCGTCCACCCCAACACGCGCTCCCGATCTCCCCGCGCCGATCGACCCGGCAGGGCACACTAGGACGGGTACCGCAGTGTGTGGCGTGGGGAGTGTGCCGTGTACCGGGTGTTCGAGGCCCTCGACGAGCTGGTCACGATCGTCGAGGAAGCGCGTGGCGTGCCGATGACCTCCGGGTGCGTCGTCCCGCGCGGTGACGTGCTCGAACTGCTCGACGACGTCCGCGACGCCATCCCGGCCGAGCTGGACGACGCGCAGGACGTCCTCGACCACCGCGACGAGCTGGTCGGCAAGGCCCAGCACGAGCTGGAGGCCGCCACCAGCAAGGCCCGCGCCGAGGCCGAGCGGATCGTCGCCGAGGCCCAGCACGAGGCCGAGCGGATGCTGTCGGAGGCCCGCTCGCGCGCCGAGCGGATGGTCGCCGAGGCCGAGGACCAGGCCCAGCGGACCGTCACCGCCGGTCGCCAGGAGTACGAGGACCTGGTCGGCCGCGCCCACGCCGAGGCCGACCGCATGGTGCAGGCCGGTCGCGCCAACTACGAGCGCGCCATCGAGGAGGGTCGCGCCGAGCAGGCCCGCCTGGTCGACGCCACCGAGGTGGTGCAGGCCTCGCACGCCGAGTCCGCGCGCATCCTGGAGGCCGCCCAGGCCGAGGCGATCCGGCTGCGCAACGAGTGCGACGCCTACGTGGACGGCAAGCTCGCCGACTTCGAGGACCTGCTCGCGCACACCCTCCGCAGCGTCGGCAAGGGCCGCTCGCACCTGCGCGGCCCGGCGGTCAACGCGGCGGCGGCGCCCTTCGACTACCACGAGTCCGCGGCCCGCTGAACCCTTCAGGACTGCCGACCCCACTGAGTACCCACCGGCCGGCAAGCCCCTGAGCACCCGATTTCACGTCCCGGCCCCTTGTCCCGTACCCTTGACCGGCTGGCCGTGGTAAGTCACCCGGCGGCAACCACCAACATCATGTCTGAGCACCGTCACGCCTCCGCGCGTCCCGCAGCCACCGGGCCCTGGGTCATCGACACCAGGGACCTCGGGCGTCGTGCGGGCTCTTCACGCGGGGTCACCAGGTCGGTGCCGGCCGAGGGCATGGGCCTCGAAGGCGTGATCGCGGTGCCGAAGGGTGGCGTCGTCGACCTCGACCTCCTGTTGGAGTCGGTGGTGGAGGGCGTCCTGGTGACGGGCACGGCCTCGACGGTGGTCGAAGGGGAGTGCTCGCGCTGCCTGGAACCGCTGTCGGCGAAGGTCGAGGTGGAGCTGACGGAGCTGTACGCCTACCCGGACAGCACCACGGACGAGACCACCGAGGAGGACGAGGTCAGTCGGTTGCACGACGACCTGGTCGACCTCGAACCCGTGGTGAACGACGCCATCGTGCTGTCGCTCCCACAGGTGCCGCTGTGCTCGCCGGACTGCCCCGGGCTGTGCGTCGACTGCGGTGGCAAGCTGGCTGAGCTCGGCCCCGACCACGGGCATGAGACGATTGACCCCCGGTGGGCCGCTCTCCAGGAGCGGTTCGACGGGAATCGTGACAATCCAGAGGAGAACTAGTCGTGGCCGTCCCGAAGCGGAAGATGTCGCGCTCGAACACGCGCTCGCGCCGCGCTCAGTGGAAGACCGCTGCCGTGCACCTGGTGGCCTGCTCGAACCGGGCCTGCCGCCAGCCGAAGCCGCAGCACGTCGCCTGCCCGGCCTGCGGCCAGTACGACGGCCGCCAGGTCGTCCAGCCGGCCTGACCTCCTCCAGCGAAGAGAAGCGGCGCACAGTGGGGGGCAGGTCGTCGCGCGGTCGGTCCGCCGACCGCGCCCCGTTGCTCGAAGCGCTCGGCGTCCCCTTGGACGCCGAGCTGCTGACGCTCGCACTGACACACCGGTCGTACGCGTACGAGAACGGCGGTCTGCCGCCGAACGAGCGACTGGAATTCCTGGGCGACGCGGTGCTCGGCCTCGTCGTCACCGACCACCTCTACCAGACCCACCCGGAACTGCCCGAGGGCCAGCTCGCGAAGTTGCGGGCCAGCGTGGTGAACATGCACGCGCTGGCCGGCGTGGCCCGCGGCCTGGGTGACGACGGTCTGGGCGGGCACCTGCTGCTCGGTCGCGGCGAGGAGCTGACCGGGGGCAGGGACAAGGCGAGCATCCTCGCGGACGGCCTGGAGGCCGTCATCGGCGCGGTGTACTTGCAGTTCGGCATCGACACCGCCCGTCAACTGGTCCACCGCCTGTTCGACCCGCTGTTGGCGGAGGCGCCGCTGCGCGGCGCGGGTCTGGACTGGAAGACCAGCCTTCAGGAGCTGACGGCTTCGGCCGGGCTGGGCGTCCCCGAGTACCGGGTGGACGACCAGGGTCCCGACCACCGCAAGGAGTTCACCGCCACGGTGATCGTGGGTGGCCAGTCCCACGGCGCCGGCGACGGCCGCACCAAGAAGGAAGCCGAGCAGAAGGCGGCCGAGGCCGCCTACCGGGTGCTGTCGGAACGGGTCCGCGCGGAGCAAGAGGCCGCCGCGGCCGGCAACGGCCACGCCCAGAACTCGGCGACACCGCAGACTTCACACACCAAGGAAGACTGACGCCGATGTATGCCACGAACGTCCGGACGACCCGGCGCGTGCGCGACCGCCGACCCTCTCGACCGTTGAACGCCACCCGCAGCGGCGGCATCCAGGGCCTGGTCCTGGTGCGCGACACCGCCCAGAACGGTGGCTGGATGCTCAAGCCGACCAAGCCGCAGGCCGCCGCCTACGAGCTGCTGGAGGAGCTGGAGCAGAAGGCCGCCGAAGAGACCGCCGAGAACGAGGACTGACCCACCGCACGTGCCCGAGCTGCCCGAGGTCGAAGTAGTCCGCCGAGGCCTGCACGAGCACGTGGCCGGTAGGACCGTCGCCTCCGTCGAGGTCCTGCACCCCCGTGCGATCCGCCGCCACCTGCCCGGTGCGGCGGATTTCGCGCATCGGTTGACGGGTCGGACGATGGTCGAGGCCCGGCGTCGGGGCAAGTACCTGTGGGTGGACCTGTCCGACGGGGACGCGCTGCTCGCCCACCTGGGGATGAGCGGCCAGATGCTGGTCCAGCCGCACGACGCCCCGGACGAGAAGCACCTCCGGGTGCGGGTCCGGTTCGCCGACGGCGGCCCTGAGCTGCGGTTCGTGGACCAGCGGACGTTCGGCGGGCTCGCGCTGGCCGAACTGGTCGAGGTGGACGGCACGGCGTTGCCGGAGCCCGTCGCGCACATCGCGCGCGACCCGATGGACCCGGCGTTCGACCTCGCTGCGGCCGTGGCGGCGCTGCGACGGCGGCGGACCGAGGTGAAGCGGGCGCTGCTGGACCAGACCCTGGTGTCCGGTGTGGGCAACATCTACGCCGACGAGGCGCTGTGGCGGTCCAAGCTGCACGGTCTGCGCCCGACGGACAAGCTGACGCGCCCGAAAGCGGTGGAACTGCTCGGGCACGCCACCCAGGTCATGCACGAGGCCCTGGGCGAGGGTGGGACTTCTTTCGACGCTCTGTACGTCAACGTGAACGGCCAATCCGGGTACTTCGACCGTTCGCTCGACGTTTACGGTCAGGAGAACCGGCCGTGCCGCCGATGTGGCACGGCCGTGGTGCGGGAACCGTTCATGAACCGGTCGTCGTACTCGTGCCCGCGCTGCCAGCCGAGGCCGCGCGGTCTTTAACGGGCGCGCGGCGGATCGCCGAGGCGGCGCAGCAGCGGCGTGACCGAGCGGACGTGGTCGCGCTCCTCTTCGGACAGCCGCGAGAGCCGTTCGCAGAGCAGCTCGGCCTCGCCGTGCGCGAGGGAGACGATCGTGTCCCGGCCCGCGCCGGTCAACTCCACGATGGTCGCCCGCCCGTCGGCCGGGTCGGCTTCGCGGCGCACCAGGCCGCTGGACTCCAGTCCCGTCACGACGGTCGTGGCCGTGGGCTGCGAGCACAGCGCGCGCACCGCGATCTCGCCGATCCGCATGGGGCCTTGCGCGGCCAGCTCGGCGAGGACGAGCAGTTGAGTGGGTTGCAGCCTGCGGACCGACGCCGACTGCCGCAGGCTGCGGACCAGTCGGTGCACGGCGACCACGAGCTGTAATGCGTCTTGGTTGGTCACACTGGTGGTCATCTAAGACCTCCTCGTGGCTCACCGACCGTGAGCGGTTGTCCGAATTCGGACAGGACATTTGCACTATCGCGCGACCCCTGTCCAGCAAACGGATTCATTCGCACCCGGATGTACTCACGCTTTCCGCACCGATGCGGTCAGCGGACCGCTAAAACGCCATAAAAGCGGTGTTGGGGGCCGTCAAGACCACGTCAGAATCGACCACGGACAGCGAGCGGCGACCGATTGGACGTAGTGTCGGACCGTGACGAAGGTGCTCGTGGTCGACGACGAACCGCAGATCGTGCGCGCGCTGCGGATCAACCTGTCCGCGCGGGGCTACGCGGTGCTCACGGCGCACGACGGGACGGCGGCGCTCAAGGCCGCCGCCGAGGGCAAGCCGGACGTCGTGGTGCTGGACCTCGGGCTGCCCGACGTGGACGGCACCGAGGTCATCGCGGGGCTGCGCGGGTGGACGTCGGTGCCGATCATCGTGCTGTCGGCGCGGACGGACTCGACGGACAAGGTCGAGGCGCTCGACGCCGGCGCGGACGACTACGTGACCAAGCCGTTCGGGATGGACGAGCTGCTGGCGCGGCTGCGGGCGGCGGTGCGGCGGTCGGCGGTGACCGAGGGCGAGGACGCCGTCGTGCAGACGGCGTCGTTCACCGTGGACCTGGCGGCGAAGAAGGTCGTCCGGGAGGGCCGGGAAGTCCACCTGACCCCGACCGAATGGGGGTTGCTGGAGATCCTGGCCCGGAACCGGGGGCGGTTGGTGGCGCAGAAGCAGTTGTTGCAGGAGGTGTGGGGACCGCAATACGCGAAAGAAACTCATTACCTCCGCGTGTACCTGGCCCAACTGCGCCGCAAACTCGAACCGGAACCGGCGCACCCCCGCCACCTGGTGACCGAACCCGGCATGGGCTACCGCTTCGAGCTGTGACCGCTCAGCCCGCCGGCATGGTGGGGTGGCGCTCGAACAAGATCGTCGTCTTCACCACCAGCTCCTTGTAGCGCGCCGCCCAGCGGCCGGTCAGGACCTTGGCCTTGGGGCTGTCGTCCGCGTGCACGAACTGGATCAGGCCGTCCCGGCGGCCCAGGCTCACGCACTGGTTGATGTAGGAGAACCGGAACGGCTTCGGCTCGCGCCCCTCCAGCTTGTCGGCCAGCGCCCGGACCGCCCGTTGCGTCGTCGGCAGACCGGTCGCGCACGCCATCCGCAGCTCCAGCCCGTCCGGGCGGCGCATGGCGGCGGCGTCGCCCACGGCCACCACGTCCGGGTGCGACACCGACGCCTGGGTCTGGTCGACCACCATCCGGCCCCGCGCGTCCACCTCGAACCCGGCCTCGCGGGCCAGCTCCGGCACGGTGAAGCCCGCCGTCCACACCACGGTGTCCGCGTCGACCCGTCCGTCGGCCAGCACCAGGCCCCCGGCGTCCACGGCGGTGATGCGGGCCTGCTCGTGCACCACGACACCCAGGCGGGTGAACGCCTTGCGCAGGTGGGCGCGGCCGGCCGGCGAGAGCGTCGCGCCCAGGTCGCCGGCGGTGACCAGGTGGACCTCCAGGTCTGGGTGGCTCTCGGCGAACTCCGCGGCGGCCTCGATGCCGGTCAGGCCGCCGCCCGCCACTGCGACCACGCGGGCGTTCGCCAGGTCGGCGCGCAGGCGTTCGGCCTCCTCGCGCGTGGCCACGGTGTGGGCGTGCTCGCGGACGCCCGGCACCGAGTCCAGGTCCGCCCGGCTGCCCAGGGCGTAGACCAGCTTGTCGTAGGACAGCGCCCCGCCCCGCAGGTGGACCTTGCGGGTGTCCGGGTCGATCGCCGTGACCCGGTCCACCACCAGTTCGACGCCCGTGCCGCGCAGCAGGTCCGCCAGCGGCCGGTCGCGCAGGGTCTGGCCGGCCGCGAGCTGGTGCAGCCGCACCCGTTCCACGAACCGGTCGCGCTCGTTGACCAGGGTGACCTTCGCGCCGGTCCAGCGTGCCGCGAGCTTGGCCGCCGCGAGTCCCGCGTAGCCGGCGCCGATGACCACGATCTCCGTCATGTCCCCGTCCTTTCGTCGAGGGTGGAGCGAGACGGCGGGCCGACCCGTGACACCGGTCCGCTGTGACGTGCGCCACGCGGCGGTGGGGCAGGCTGGGCGCAGGATTGACGGCAAGGCGGTCACGAGAGGGGAGTTGCCGGTGGTCACATCGCCGCGGAGGCCCTACCAGGCCGGTGCCCTGCGCGAGGGCCTGGTCACGGCCGCCCGCGCGCTGGTGGACGCCGAGGGCGCGGAGGGCCTGACCCTGCACAAGGCCGCCGCCGAGGCCGGGGTGTCGGACGCCACCGCGCGCCGGCACTTCGCGGACAAGGCCGCGCTGGTCGCTGCCGTGATGGCACAGGGGTTCGGGGAACTGGCGGCGGTCGCTGTGTCGGACGGCGCTCCGCTGCACGGCATCGCCGGCGCCCACCTGGAGTTCGCGCTGGCCAACCCGTCCCTGTACCGGCTGATGTTCGCCTCTGACGACGTCCCGCGCCGCGCCGACTTCCCCGACCTCGTGGCGGCCGAGCGGCGCGTCCACGCCCGGATCGTCGAGGGGGTCGAGGCGGCGCAGGCCTCCGGCGAACTGGCGCCCCACCCGGTCGCGGACGTGACCCTGCTGGTGTCCTGCGTGGTGCACGGCCTGTGCTCGCAGGTCCTGGCCGGCCTGCTGCCCGCCGCCGACGCGGACGAGTTGGCGCGTACCTTGATGTCGTTGGTGGACAAGGGATTGGCGGCGCGGTGATCACTGTCCTGCACACCTCCGACGTGGACAGCCGGGTGCTCAAGGCGGCGCGCGAGCTGTGCGACGACGCCTTCGACGGCGACTTCTCCGACCACGACTGGGACCACGCCCTCGGCGGCGTGCACGCGTTCGCGTGGGAAGGGGTCGACCTGGTCGGGCACGGGTCCGTGGTGCAACGGCGGCTGCTGCACGGCGGGCGGGCGTTGCGGGCCGGGTACGTCGAGGCCGTCGCGGTGCGCGCGGACCGGCGGGGGCGGGGGCACGGCGCGGCCGTGATGGCGGCGCTGGAGCGGGTGGTCCGCGGCGCCTACGACTTGGGTGCGCTGAGCGCGAGCGAGGACGCCCTGGACTTCTACGCCCGGCGGGGCTGGGTGTTGTGGCGCGGGCCGTCCTCGGTGCTCGCCCCGAGCGGGGTCGTGCGCACCGAGGACGACGACGGCGGTGTCCACGTGCTGCCCGTCGCGGTGCCGTTGGACGTGGACGGCGACCTGGTGTGCGACTGGCGCGACGGGGACGTGTGGTGACTCAGGCCTTGGTGGCCAGCACGATCCACGCGGCGGACTGATAACGCACCCCGTGCTCGCCCAGGTGCCGCGTGATGTTCTCCCGCGTGGCCTCGACGACTCGTGCTCGCGCGTCCTCGTCGAGTTCGGCCAGTTGAGCGGCCTGGCGGGCGGTGATGAACGCCAGCGCGTCCTCCACGTCGTCACCCAGCCACACCGGTTCGCTGACGGCGTGCAGCTCGACGTCGGTCATGCCCGCGCCGGTCAACAGCGCGCGGACCCGGTCCGGGTCGCTCAGCGAGAACGGGTGCGCCCCCGTGGACGGCGGCTCGGGCACGGGCTTGCCGTCGGCGACCAGCGCGCGGAACGTGGACGCGAACTCGTTGCGCGCCAGGGGTTGCCACGTCAGCAGCGCCATCCGGCCGCCGGGCCGCAGCGCGGTCGCGATGTTGGCGAACGCCTTCTCCGGGTCGCCGAAGAACATCACCCCGTGGCGGCTGATCACCAGGTCGAACGCGGCTTCGGGGAACGGGTGGACCTGGGCGTCGGCCTGCTCGAACGCGACGTTGGCGAGGCCCTCCCGCTCGGCCCGCCGCCGGGCCTCCTCGACCATCCTGGAGGACAGGTCCACACCGAGGGCGTGCGCGGCGCGGCGGGCGGCGTCGCGGGTGGACTTGCCGGTGCCGCAGCCGATGTCCAGGACGCGGTCGGACGGGGTCACGCGGGCCGCGTCGAGCAGCCGTTCGTGGTACCGGGCGGCGCCCGCGTCGAAGTGGTCGGCGTGGTCGGCCCAGAAGGCGCCCTGGTCGCCGTCCCACGCGGAGAGCTGGTCGGAGTTGGTCGGATCCACCGGCACGGTCATCCGCCGGACGCTACCGCCGCCGCGCCGGCCGGGCGACCGTGTTCGCCCCGCGTCGGGCGGGTCCGCGCCGTGCCGTGCGGGTCCGCACTGCGTCGGGTTTCCCGCGCGATGTCGGGAAGTGCGTGTGATCCGCGCCGCGAGTTCGCTCCCGTCCTAGGTGCGGCGGCCACCGCCTACCTAGCGTGGCCCGCGGGGGAACCAAGACCAGGAGGACACATGTGCGCGGCCTGTGGTGGAGCGACGCACGTGCCGGCCGCGCCGCGCCGGTTCGCCGCGCTGCGCAACCGGGACTGCCGCCCGTACCTGTTCGGCGCGGGCCTGGCGATGATGGCCGACAACATCGAGCACGTCATCACGTACTGGGTGCTGTGGGAGAAGTTCCGGTCGCCGGCCCTGGCGGGGTTCGCGGTGATCAGCCACTGGCTGCCGTTCCTGCTGCTGTCGGTGTGGTTCGGCTCGCTGGCCGACCGCTACGACTGCCGGCGGGTCATCCAGGTCGCCCAGGTGCTGTTCATGGCCGTGTCGGCGGCGTGGGGCGTCCTGTTCCTCACCGACACCCTCCAGGTGTGGCACGCGGGCGTCCTGCTGGTGCTGCACGGCATCGCGGGCGCGCTGTGGGGTCCGGGCGAGCAGTTGATGCTGCACGACTTCGTCGGCCCGGACGAGCTGCCCAGCGCGGTCCGGCTCAACGCCACCTTCCGCAGCCTGGGCGTCCTGTTCGGCCCGGTCGTCGGCTCGGCCCTGCTGCTGGGCCTCGGCCCGACCGCCGGGATCTTCGTCAACATCGCCTTCTACCTGCCGCTGACCCTGTTCCTGTTCCGCACGAAGTTCACCGGCCACACCCGTGACCAGCACGCCCGGCCGCGCGTGGGCATGGTGGAGTCGTTGCGCGTGCTGCGCGAGGTGGGCTCGAACCGGACGCTGGTGGCGATGATCGTCGTGGCGGGCCTGGCGTCCTTCTTCGTCGGTGCGTCACTCCAGTCCGCCATGCCGATCTTCGCGACCGACCTGGGCGCCGGCAGCGCCGGCTTGGCCTACGGCGTGCTGCTGTTCGCCAACGGGGCGGGCGGGGTGCTGGGCGGTGTCCTGCTGGAGGCGACGACGAGCATCAAGCCGACCGTGCGCACGGCGGTGGTGGCCACGGGCATCTACGGCGTGACCAGCCTGGGCTTCGCCGTGACCGGCAGCTACCCGTTGGCGGTGCTGCTGTTGTTGGTCGGCGGCGTGGCGCACCTGGCGTCGATGTCGATCACGCAGACCGTGGTGCAGTTGCTCAGCCCACCTGCCGACCGTGGCCGGGTGCTGGGCGTCTACGGCATGTCGTCGGGCGGGTTGCGGGCGGGCAGCGGGTTCACGGTGGGCCTGTTGGGCGCGGCCGTGGGCGTGCACGCCTCGCTGGCGTGGAGCGCGGTCGCCCTGTGCGTGGGCACCGCCGCAGCCGCCTTCTACGCGTTGCGCGACTAGCGGACGCGCTCGCCGCGCAGGATCACCGCGATCGGGTGGGCGAGTTGGTCCAGGTCGAGTCTCGGGTCCTCGGCGTACACGACCGCGTCCGCCGGTGCGCCCGGTTCGAGGCCGGCCAGGCCCAGGTAGGTCCGGGCGTGCCAGGAGGCGGCTCCCAGGGCCTCGTGCGGGCCGATCCGGCTCGACAGGGCGTGGATCTCGTGCAGGAGTGCGTGGCGGTCGTGGGGGATGGAGTCGGTGCCGGCCAGGATGCGCACGCCTGCCTCGTGCGCGGACCCGACCAGGGCGCGCAGGGCGTGGACGCCGCCGACGTACCAGTCCTTGCGCGCGCCTTCCGGCTTCTTCTCCACCTCCGGCAGGTGGCGTTCGAAGCCGGAGAGGGTGGGGGTGAGGGCTGTGCCCTGGCTCGCCATCCGGTCCAGCAGGGCCGGGTCCAGCCACATGCCGTGTTCGACGGAGTCCACCCCGGCGGCGACGGCCGCCGCGCTGCCCGCCGCGTGCTGGGTGTGCACGGCGACCCGCCCGCCCACGGCGTGCACGGCCGCCACGACGGCGGTCATCACGTCGGCGGGGACGGGCTCGTCGTCCACACCCCAATCGGCGATGATCTTCGCCCACCCGGACCGGCGCGCCTGCTCGGCCGCGAAGCCGGGCAGGTCCGCCCAGTCCCCGTGCCGGCCCCACTCGTCGAAGAACTGGCCGTGGCGGGCGATCCAGGGGCCGGCGTGGAACGCCCGGGGTGTGCCGGGCTCGGTGCCGAACCACGGGGGCGGGTCGCCGGCGAGACCGGGGGAGCGGATCGCGGTGACGCCGAGGTCGAGCTGCTGTCCCAGGTGCTCGCGCAGGAGGGTCTCGTCGAGCGGGTCGCCCGGGTCCTTCGCGCCGGGGTGGGTGTGGGCGTCCACCAGGCCCGGCAGCAGCCAGCCCTCGACCACCTCGGCGCCGGGGACCGGGTCGTCGGTCCACCGGTCGCCGTCCGCGCACAGGTCCACGTGCTCACCGCTCGGGAGCGCCCGCCCCCTGATCCGCACCACCACGGTTCCCCCTCACCGGTCGACGTCCAGCCAACCGGACGGGGGCGGACCTGTCACCCGGTGGTCGTCGTCGTGGTGGTCGAGGAGGACGACGACGAGCTGGTGGGGGTGGGTGTCCACGACGTCGGCGGGTTGCTCGGCGGCTGGGAGGCCGGCGGCGGTTCGGTGGTCGTGGTCGTCGTCAGCTCGACCGGGGGACGGTCGTCGGGCTGCTGCTGCTGCTGCGCGGGGGCGTCGGCGCGGGGTTTGTCCTGGGCGCGGACGGTGATCACCACCGTGGACGTGTGGCCGTCGGCGGCCACACGGACCGCAGTGCTGGTGGTGGCCTTGACCTCGGCTTGCGGCTTGGGCGGGCCGGCCTCCGGTTCGGGGTCGCCGGTCGCCAGCATCGACGCCAGGGTGGCCATCACGGTGGCGACGACCGCGCCGCCGGCGGCCAGCAGGACGAGCGACGAGACCCCGCGCTTCGGTGACTCCTGATGATCTTCCTCGAACACACCATCTCCCTGTGGGAAACCCGGTCGGATGGTCAGGTGTTCGAGTTATCGGCTCATCGCGTCGGCGCCCTCATCGTTCGAGCGGTCCTCCACACGAATGTGTGGCACCCCGTCACCAAGCCGGGACGCCCTCGTTTGGATCACCCGCCGGCGGGCGGCTTGGACTCCGTCGTGGTGGTGGTCGTCGTCGTGGTGGTCGTGGTCGTCGTGGTGGTGGTCGTCGGCTGGGTGGTGGTCGTCGTGGTGGTCGTCTGCGCCGGCGGCTGGGTGTCCTCGACCGTCGTCGTCGTGGTGGTGCCGTCCGGACGGGTCACCGTGGTCACGCGGGTCCGCTTCGGCGTCGTCGTCGTGGTGTCGGTGGTGGTCGTGGTGGTGTCGGTCGTGGTCAGGGTGACCGACGGGACCGTCGTCGTGGTGGGCAGGGTGGTCAGGGTGCTGCGGTTCACGACGTCCTGCCGCGGCGTCTCCTTGGCCGGGGCCGCGGTCTCCTGCGAGCCCGCCAGGGACGCGATGGTGGCGAAGATCGTCGCGACGGCCACGCCGGACGCGGCCAGCAGGACGTTCGGCGACACCCGCGGTTTCCGGCGGTCGGGTTCCGGGGTCTCGTACAGCCCGTCGGTCACGCGTTGCTCCCTCTTACCAGCCGAAGTCTTGGGTCCAGTAGTTGCCGCGGGTGTCCAGACCGACGCCGATGGCGGTGAACCCGCAGTTCAGGATGTTGCGGCGGTGGCCTTCGGAGTTCATCCACCCGGTCATGACCGCGTCAGGCGTGCGGTAGCCCTGCGCGATGTTCTCGCCGCCCGGCTTCGGGTAGCCGGCCGCCTTCATGCGCTCGGCGAAGTCCACGCCCTCCGGGGTGTCGTGCGAGAAGTAGTCCCGGGTGGCCATGTCGGTGCTGTGCGCCTGGGCGGCCTTCACGATCCGCTCGTCGACCTTCACCGCCGGGCACCCGGCCGCCGCGCGGGCCTCGTTCACCAGCTCCACGACCCGCTGCGCCGCCGAGACGGGCGGGGGTGTCGTGGTGGTCGTCGTGGGCGGCTGGGTGGTGGTCTCGGTGGTCGTCGTCGGCGCCGGGGTCGTGGTGGTCGTCGTCTCGGTGGTCGTGGTGGTGGGTGCGGCGGTCGTGGTGTCCTTCGTCGGGGCGGGCTGACCGGTCCGCACGGGCACGCCGACCCCGCCCACGCCCCCGACGCCCGGCTTGTCGCCCTCGGCCGCCTGTGTTGAGCTGGGCGCGACGAAGGGGGCGAGCTGTTCGGGGCTTGCGAAGGCCACGCCGGTCGCGCCGGCGGCCCCCAGCAGCAGCCCGACCAGTCCGCCCATCACGGATCGGTTACCGCGCCGCGCACTCACGGTCGCGCACCGTACCACTAAAGGGTGAAATGTCAGGATGGCCGTTGTGGCTGGTGCAGAGAACACGGTTCGGCTCACCGCGTGGGTCCGCGGGCAGGTGCAGGGCGTCGGCTTCCGCTGGTGGACCCGCGCCAGGGCACTTGAGCTGGGCTTGGTCGGCAGCGCGTCGAACCTCCGGGACGGCAGGGTCGAGGTCAACGCCGAGGGTCCGAAGGAGGCGTGCGACGGCCTGCTGGACGCGCTGCGTTCCGGCCGTACACCCGGTCGGGTGGACTCGGTCGTGGAGCGCTGGTCGGAGCCACGCGGGGGCTTGACCGGTTTCGTCGAGCGTTGAACGCACAAGGGTCGAATGGCGTAGTAAAGCGATGTGGACCGAGGCGAAGAGGTGGTCAGGCAGCTGTACGGCCGGTGGCGCGGCCCGCTGCACGGCTACGTCCTGCGCCTGGTCGGCGGCGACCACCAGCAGGCCGAGGACGTCGTCCAGGAGACCCTGCTGCGCGCGTGGAAGCACGCCGACGAGCTGACCCCCGACGACGCCGGACCCTGGCTCTACACGGTCGCCCGCAACCTGGTCATCTCCGGTTTCCGCAAGCGCAGCGGGCGCAACTCCGAGGTGCCGATCGAGCCCGCCGACCTGCCCCCGGTCGCCGACCAGGTGGACCACGTCCTCCAGAGCTGGCAGATCGCGGAGGCGCTGCGCGCGCTGACCCCCGACCACCGGGCCGTGGTGGTGGAGCTGTACTACCGCCGCCGCACGGTCAAGGAGGCCGCGGCGGTCCTCGGCGTCCCGCCGGGCACGGTGAAGTCGCGCTGCTTCTACGCCCTGCGGGCGCTGCGCGACGCGTTGGAGGAACGAGGGGTGACCGAGTCGTGAGCTGCACGCACACCGTCTCGCTCGGCGCCTACCTGCTGGGCGCGCTGGACCCGGCGGAGCGCTCGGCGTTCGAGGTGCACCTGCGCACCTGCGCGATCTGCCGCCGGGAGATGGTCCGCCTCGCGCCGCTGCCCGGCCTGCTCGCCCAGGTCGACGTGGCCGACCTCGACGTTCCTTTCACGGACCCCGTGCCGGACCCGGACCTGCTGCCGCTGCCGCCCGAGCCGCCGACCCGGACGCCCGAGCACCGCCGGGGCCTGGTGGGCGCCGGTCGCCGCGGCGTGGTGCTGGCCGCCGCGGCCCTGGTCGTCGTGCTGGTCGCGGTCGGCGTGCTGGTGTTCGGCCCGCGCGAGCCCGACGCCGTGCACCTCGTCGCCGCCGACAGCACGACCGGGGTGAGCGCCACGGCCGACCTGGTCGCCAAGGAGTGGGGCACCGAGATGTGGTTCACGATCAAGAACGCGCCCAAGGGCAAGAGGTGCAAGCTGGTCGTCCACGACCGCGCCGGCCGCGCCGAGATCGGCGGCTGGTGGGGCACCGACCACCCCGAGGACGCCCGCATCCCGGGTTCCACCTCGTTCCGCGTCGACCAGATCGAGCGTCTCGAGGTCATCGTGGACACGCAGGTCATCGTGTCCGTGAAGCCCTGAACAGGGCTGTTGGCCGGCGTGGCAGGCGTCTAGGCGGGCCGGCGCACGGGTACTCTGCCCCGCGTGCACCTCAAGAGCCTGACGCTGAAGGGCTTCAAGTCCTTCGCCTCGGCTACCACGCTGCGCTTCGAGCCGGGCATCACGTGCGTCGTCGGTCCCAACGGGTCCGGCAAGTCCAACGTGCTCGACGCGCTGCGCTGGGTGATGGGCACGCAGGGCGCGAAGGACCTGCGCGGCGGCAAGATGGAGGACGTCATCTTCGCCGGCACCTCCGGCCGCGCGCCGCTGGGCCGCGCCGAGGTGACGCTGACCATCGACAACTCCGACGGCATGCTGCCGATCGAGTACACCGAGGTGTCGATCACCCGCCGCATGTTCCGCGAGGGCGCCACCGAGTACGAGATCAACGGCAACTCGTGCCGCCTGATGGACATCCAGGAACTGCTGTCGGACTCCGGCATCGGCCGCGAGATGCACGTCATCGTCGGTCAGGGCCAGCTCGCGGCGATCCTGGAGTCCAAGCCCGAGGAGCGCCGGGCGTTCGTCGAGGAGGCCGCGGGCGTCCTCAAGCACCGCAAGCGCAAGGAGAAGGCGCTGCGGAAGCTGGAGGCGATGCAGGCCAACCTGACCCGCCTCACCGACCTCACCGCCGAGCTGCGCCGCCAGCTCAAGCCGCTGGGCAAGCAGGCCGAGATCGCCCGCCGCGCCCAGGTCGTGCAGTCCGAGCTGCGGGATTCGCGGATGCGGCTGCTCGCCGACGACCTGGTCACCCAGCGCGAGAGCCTGGCCCGCGAGGAGCAGGACGAGGCCAAGGCCCGCGCCCGGCGCGCCGAGGTCGAGCAGTCCCTCCAGCAGGCCCAGTCGCAGCAGAACGAGCTGGAGGACCTGGTCTCGGCCGACGCGCCCAAGCTCCAGCAGGCCCAGGACACCTGGTACCGGCTGTCCGCGCTGGAGGAGCGGCTGCGCGGCACCGTCCGGCTGGCCGTCGAGCGCGAGCGGCACCTGTCGGCGTCGGTGGACGCGCCGCGCGGCGGGCGCGACCCGGACGAGCTGGACGCCGAGGCCGAGCAGACCGCCATGCTGGAACAGGAACTCCAGGAGGGCGTGACCGAGGCCCGGATCGGGCTGGCCGAGGCCGTGGAGACCCGCGCCGAGCTGGAACGCATGGTGCAGGCGGCGGAGAAGGCGCACATGGCCGCCGTGCGGGCCATCGCGGACCGGCGCGAGGGCCTGGCCCGGCTGTCCGGGCAGGTCGAGGCGCTGCGGTCCAAGACGTCGGCGACGGCCGAGGAGATCGAGCGCATGTCGGTCGCCCTCGCCGAGGCCGAGGAGCGGCGGGAGCTGGCCGCGCAGGAGCTGGCCGAGGGCCGCGAGGTCACCGGCACCGAGGACGAGGACGACGCCGGCCTGGACGAACGGCACCGGCAGGCCGTCGAGGCCGACGAGGCCGCGCGCCGCCGGGTCGAGGAGCTGGTCAAGGCCGAGCGGACGGCCGAGCGGGACATCGCGTCCTGGAAGGCCCGCGTGGACGCCCTGTCCCTGGGCCTGACCCGCAAGGATGGTGCCGGGGCGCTGCTGGCGTCGCGGCTGCCGGGCCTGCTGGGCTCGGTGGCGGCGCTGCTGACCGTGGAGCCGGGGCACGAGGTGGCGCTGGCGGCGGCCCTGGGTCCGGTGGCGGACGCGGTCGCCGTGGAGTCCGGCCCGGACGCCCTGGCCGCCCTGGAGCTGTTGAAGGAGCAGGACGCCGGCCGTGCGGGCGTGCTGGTCGGCGGCGCGGGTCCGGTCGACCGCGCGGGGTGGCCGGCGCTCCCGCACGGTGCCCGCTGGGCCGTCGACCTGGTGCACGCGCCCGAGGCCCTGCGGCCCGCCGTGCACCGGGCGTTGGACCGCTTGGCCGTGGTCGACGACCTGGCCGCCGCGCGTGCCCTGGTGGAGGCGTTCCCGCAGGTCCGGGCGGTCACCCGGGAGGGGGACGTGTTCGGCGCGGACTGGGCCGTCGGCGGCTCGGGACGCAGCCAGAGCGTCATCGAGGTCCAGGCGGCGGTCGACGAGGCGTCGGAGAAGCTGGCGCTGGCCGAGCGCGCGCTGGAGCAGTCCGCCGCCGCGCTGGAGGGCGCGCGGGCCGAGCAGCAGGCCAGGCGGACCGAGGTCAGCGCGCTGAAGGAGCAGGTCAACGAGGCCAAGGTGCGCCGCGCCCGGTCCTCGGAACGGCTCAACCGCCTGGCGGCGGCCGTGCGCTCGGCCGAAGCGGACGTGGAGCGGGTGCGCGTCCAGCGGGCGAAGGTCGAGGCGGCCCGCGAGGAGAACCTGCTCAAGCTCGCCGAACTGGAGGAACGCCTCCTCGTCGCCGAGGAACAGCCGCTGGACGACGAGCCGGACACCTCCCACCGCGACGAGGCCGCCGCCGAACTGGCCTCCGCCCGCCAGTCCGAGATGGACGCCCGGCTGGCCCTGCGCACCGCCGAGGAACGCGCCCGAGCCCTCCAGGGCAAGGCCGACGCCCTCCGCCGCGCGGCCCGCGCCGAACGCGAGGCCCGGGAACGCGCCGCCCGTGCCCACGCAGCCCGTGCGAGGGGCGCGGTCGTGGCCAAGGCCGTCGTGCGTGGCGGCGAGGTGGCCCTGGAGCGCATCGCCGTGTCCCTGGCCAGGGCCGCCCGCGACCGCGACGCCGCCCAGGAGCGCCGCACCCAGCACGAAGCCCTGCTCAGCCAGGTCCGCAACCTCGTCCGCGAGATGTCGGTCGAACTGGAGAAGCTGACCGACGCCGTCCACCGCGACGAGGTCCTGCGCGCCGAGCAGCGGATGCGCATCGAGCAGCTGGAGACCAAGGTCGCCGAGGACTTCGGCATCGGCCTGGAAGACCTGATCGCCGAGTACGGCCCGGACGTCTACGTGCCGCCGTCGGCCGGCGAGATGGCCGAGTACGAGGCCGCGAAGGAGCGGGGCGAGCAGGTCTCGGCGCCCCAGCCGGTGCCCTACGACCGCGACACCCAGGCGAGGCGTGCCAAGCGCGCGGAACGGGACCTGTCCCTGCTGGGCAAGGTCAACCCGCTGGCGCTGGAGGAGTTCGCGGCCCTGGAGGAGCGGTACAAGTTCCTGTCCAACCAGCTGGAGGACATCAAGGCCACCCGCCGCGACCTGCTGACCGTGGTGAAGGAGGTCGACGACAAGATCCTGGAGGTCTTCACGTCGGCCTACGAGGACGTGGCCCGCGAGTTCGAGATCGTCTTCAAGGTCCTGTTCCCGGGCGGCGAGGGCCGGCTGGTCCTGACCGAGCCGGACGACATGCTGACCACGGGCATCGAGCTGGAGGCCCGGCCGCCGGGCAAGAAGGTCAAGCGGCTGTCGCTGCTGTCGGGCGGGGAGAAGTCCCTGGCGGCGGTGGCGATGCTGGTCGCGATCTTCCGCGCGCGGCCGTCGCCGTTCTACGTGATGGACGAGGTCGAAGCGGCCCTCGACGACACCAACCTGCACCGGTTGATCGGGTTGTTCGAGCAGCTGCGGGAACGGTCGCAGCTGCTGATCATCACGCACCAGAAGCCGACGATGGAGATCGCGGACGCGTTGTACGGCGTGTCCATGCGGGGCGACGGCATCAGCCAGGTGATCTCGCAGCGACTTCGGGGCCGCGAAGACCTCAAGCCCGGCAAACCCGAAGCACCGGCCGAGCCCCAGACTCCCGAGGCCCAGACTCCCGAGGCCCAGACTCCCGAGGCCCAGACTCCCGAGGCCCAGACTCCTGCGGCTCCCGAGGCCCCGGCTCCCGCGGCCGAGTGACGGCCGACGCGGTCGGCGGGGTCCGGTCGCGCACCGAACCCCGTCGACGAACCGGGGGCTATCCCGAGGTGGTCTCGGCCGTGACGGCCTGGTCGGGGGTGCCCGGTTCGGCCAGTGCCTCGGGAACGGTCCCGGTCACCTGGTAGAAGTACCCGTCCTGCACCGACTGGCTCATGGCCCGCCGCACGGCGTCGACCACGGCGCCTTGGTCGATCGGGTTCCCGGCGTTGCCGAGCGTGTTCGCCAGCAGGACGCCGGCGATGCTGTCGTTTCCCGTCTGCGCCTGGATGTTCTGGCCCGGTCCCTGGGTCCACGGTCCCTGGTTGTCGATGCGGACCTTGCCGTACTCGGCGATCGTCTTCCCCTGACGCCACAGGTTCGCGTACAGGACCTCCGCCAGCGCGCTGTCCATGTCGTCGACCAGCCTTCTCTTGGGCAGCTCCCAGCCCCTCATCTGCGCGCCCCGGGCGATGGTGATCGGCATGACGATCACCCGAACTGGGCCGACGAGGGCGTGACCATCACGCCGAGCACGACTTCGACACCGTCGGGCACCGTCGAGGCCACGTTCAGCTGCCCTTCGTCGTTGAACGTGATGTTGTGCTGCCAACCGCCCGACGACTCGGCTTCGAAGAAGGGGAAGAACCCGACCTCCGCGGATGCCTTGATCGACTCCTGCTGGCTGGAGTCGAACGTGGCGGCGGACTCGATGCTCACCGTCACGCCGCTGACCACCACGAGCGCCGTGGTCACGTACTGGAGGTTGCCGGTGGGACCGAAGGTGCCCTGCCAGGTGGGCGCGTTCTGGTTCCAGACGTAGTAGTTGTTGTTCTGGTAGGCCAGGCTGATGGCCTCGCTGTCGTACCAGGGCTGGTACTTCGACAGCAGCGGGTTGGTGCTGGGCTGCGCCAGCGGCCCGGTGACGAAGGTGGCGAAGTGGTTGAACTTCGCCTGGATCTCCACGCCCGCCTGCGCGATCGTCGTGGTGAGCTTGTCCCAGTCGCCGGCCGAGTGGCCGAGGAAGAAGTCGACGGCGCCGCCGACCTCGCCGCTCGCCCAGGAGTGGTTGACGTCGCTGGACTGCGTGGCGCTGTCCATCGTGACCTGCTTGCTCAACGGTGTGTTGCTGAGCTGGTAGTTCAGGTCTTCGATCGTGTTGCTGTACGCCTTGATGCCGCTCGCGCCGCCGCCCGCGTTGAGCCACATCTGCACGGCGACGGGCACGACGCCCTGTGACACCTGCTGGTACTCGGTGTACGCGGCCTGGCCCTGTCCGGGCGGCATGTTCAGCTGTTCCCACTGGTGGAACAGTTCGAGGATGCCGCCGGGATTGGGGATGACCGGCGGGGGTGTCGAATGCAGGTACTCGACCCACTGGGGGTAGTAGTCGCCCATCGTCTTCTGGAACTGGCCGGAGTCCTGGGGGATCAGGTTGTTGATCACCCCGCCGTAGGTCGCGGCGAAACTGCTGTACTGCGTGGGGTTCCAGAAGTGGGTCAGGGAGACGGGCGGCAGGGCGTCGAACGTCTGCCACAGCGCCTGGGACGTCGTGCCGAGCTGCATGAAGCCCTGGGCGAGCTGGAAGGTCTGCGGGTCCAGGCCGCAGCCTGCGGTGACGGCGTTGTACCACTGCGCGGTGAGGGTCTTCATCGCCTGTGCCGCCGCCGAGTCCGTGGCCGTGGTGGTGGGGGCTGCCATTGTCGGATCCATTCCGTGATTTGGACGAGTCAAATCGACGGAAGCACGTGGCCTGAGATCGAGTCTGCGAAACCGCACCATCGAGTGGTCGGGAAAGACCTGGACGGATTGCACGGTGACTGCGCGTTTCCGCACAAATGTGGGGTGGGTGGTCCTCGCCGCTAGCGGCGGTCGAGGGCGGCGGCTTCCTCGGGGGTCGGCGCGGCGCCGCCCAGGTGGGCGGGCTGCCACCACTGGCCGTCGCCCGACTCCGGGTACCGCGCCTGGGCCTCGTCCACCAGCTCCTGCATCCGCTTCCGCAACGCTTCGTCGGTGGTCGGCTCGATCGCCTCACCCACGATGATCGTCACCGGCACGTGCCGCTGCGTGAGGCTCTTCGGACGCCCCTTGGTCCACAACCGCTGGGTCCCCCACACGGCGACCGGCAGCAGGGGCACACCGGCCTCCGCCGCCAGCCGCACGGCGCCGCTCTTGATGTCCTTCACCGTGAAGGAGCGGCTGATGGTGGCCTCCGGGAAGATCCCGACAACCTCACCCGCCCGCAGCGCGTCCAGCGCCTGCTGGAACGACTCCTGCCCGTTGGCGCGGTCGACCGGGATGTGGTGCATCCCGCGCATCAACGGGCCGGAGACGCGGTGCTTGAAGACCTCGTGCTTGGCCATGAACCTGACCAGGCGCTTCGCGGGCAGCGCGCCGTAGCCCGCGAAGATGAAGTCGAGGTAGCTGACGTGGTTGCTCGCCAGCACGGCCCCGCCGGTGGTCGGCACGTGGCGTGCGCCGTCCACGGTGATGCGCAGGTCGAGCACGCGGAACATGAGCTTGGCCGCGGCGATCACCGGCGGGTACACGCGATCAGGCATACCCCAACGGTACGCTACTGGCGGGTAATACCGGCCTCGTGTTCGCGGACCACCTTGGGGACGCCCGCCAGGTCCTCGTCGTTGCACAGCAACTTGAGGTTGTAGTACGGCGAACCCTTGGTGTCGTCGTAGTCCAGGTGGATCGCGATGACGTCGACCGGCTCGCCCAGCCAGTCCTGGGTCTGCCGGAGCCACGAGGAGGCCCGTGCGAGTGCGCTGGGCAGGTCGTCGTCGCGGAATTCCACCGGCCGGTAGGGAACCTCCTGCACCGCGTCCCGCTGGTTGGCGGGCATGGGAAGGTCTACCGCCACCCCGCTGTCGTTGAGTTCGAGTTGGATCGTTTCCTCACTCACGCAGTCGAGGGTCCACCACGCGCCGCCCGGCGGCAAGAGATGGGTCCCGTCAGGACACCCCGGTGACAACGGTGTCGTCAGGTCCGAGCACCGCGCCGGACTCCGCGCGCACCTCCAGCGGCCGTACGGGTCGGCCCTGGGCGCGGTCCACCAGGACCCTGTGCGGCTCGTCGGGGGCGAAGCAGTGGCGTTCACCCCATTGGCGCAGCGCGACGATCACCGGGAAGAGGTCGCGGCCCTTCGCGGTCAGCTCGTACTCGCGGTGGAACCCGCCGTCCGGCGGGGGCACGGACCGCAGCACGCCGTGGTCGACCAGTTCGCGCAGCCGGGCGCCGAGCATGTTCTTGGCCACACCCAGGCTGCGCTGGAAGTCGGTCAGCCGCCGGACCCCGTCGAACGCGTCCCGCACGATCAGCAGCGACCACCAGTCGCCGACCGCGTCCACCGACCGCGAGACCGGGCACCCCGCTTCCTCGAAGTGCACGCGCCGCACCGCCATGACGCCTCCCGGGCGGGTACGAGTGTGTCGCGCCCATCGTGAACCGCTTCCACCGCCTCCGCCCGCCGATCAGGGCAGGGGCGCGGAGTGCCAGCGCCACCCCTCGCGCCGTGGCCGGTCGCCCAGCGGTTGCCTCCCGGTGGCCCACAACAGGGTCTGCCACGGATCGGTGTCCGCCGGCGCCTCCGGGAACAGCCGCCGCAGCACCGGCGTCACCAGCTCGGCCGGCGGCTCGAACGGCACGTCCAGCCCGCGGGCCACGTCGTGCCCGTGGACGAGCACCTCGATGCTCCCCATCGCCGCGAACCCCGCCATGTCCGACACACCCCACGGGTGCCAGCCGCGGGTGTCCGGCGGCGCCACCGCGAGCACGTGCCCCAGCACCGTCCCGAAGGTCCGCACCGTCCGCACCAGGTCGGCCGGCGGCGTCTCCGGCCGCACGCGCACCTCGGCGGTGCTCAGCTCGTGCGGTCCCGCCACGGCGTCCGTGGCGTACCAGAGCAGGCCGTCCGCGATGTGGGCGACGGTCGCCGCGACCGTCCACGTCAACCCCGGGACGTCCACCGTCCAGTCACGGTCCACCACCTCGTCCAGCAACGCCGTGCCCACTCGCAGGGCCCCGGCAAGATCACCCGTGTCCACGTCCGAAAACTCCCTCGCGTTCGCCGCATCCGCGAGTGACTATTCCGGGCATGTATGACATCCGCCTCGCCGGCCAGGACGACCTGGGTGCGGTGCTCGCCCTGCTCGTCCGGCTCCAAGCCGACACCGCGCACCACATCGGCTACCTCGGTGAGACGCTCGGGGAGCTGACCGAGGAACTCACCGAGTTCGAACCCGACTGGCCCTCCTGCACCGTGGTCGCGACCGACGACTCCGGCCGCGTCTGCGGCGTGCTCAGCGTCGAGGTGGACCGCGAGCTGCGGCGGGCGTTCCTGCACGGGCCGTTCGTGGACGTGCCGGTCAACCACCCGGCGGGCAGCCGCATCTGGGACCAGACCTCCGACGCCCTCTACGCCCACGCCCAGCCCCTCCTGGACGGCATCGCCGACCGCGAGGTCTACGGGCACACCCTGCACCGCAGGCTGGCCGCGTTCGCCGAGCGCCACGGGTTCACCGCGGGCCGGGCCAGCAGCATCCACGTGCTCGACGGCGACGGCCTGCGCGGGCTGCTGCTGCGCGAGGCCGGCTGCCCGCGCACCGGTCCGGCGCGGGAGATGCGCGTGCTGCCGACCGAGGCCGCCGTCCACGAGGCGGTGGCCGTCCTGCACGAGCGCTGTTTCCCCAAGACCTACCTGGCCGGCCGGCAGTTGGTCGACGGCAGCCGGGACCACACCGTCGTCGTCGCGATGGACGGCGGCAGGGTCCTCGGCTACGCCGCGGGCAAGGCCGAGCCGGGCGAGTACTACGTGGACTTCGTGGCCGTGGAACCCGACGTGCGCGGCAAGGGGGTCGGCGCCGCGTTGATCACCGAACTCGTCTGGAAGCTCGCCGAGCGCTTCGGCGCCCGCCCCCAAGCCGCCGCCGCCATCCTGGCCGGCAACACGTCGTCCCACCGCATGTTCGAACGCCTCGGCTTCCGCCGGCACCTCGAACTGGTGGCCTACCGCTCGAAGGCCGCCTAGGCCGCCCGCACGCTCACCGCCTCGTCCACCTCGGGTGGCGTGTACCCCTTGTGCCGCAACGACAACAAGCCGCCCACGACGAGCGTCACCAGCACGCCCATCGGCGTGTACCACGGGTACGCCAACGGCTTGGAGGTCGCGGTGGCCGCCGAGAAGTCGAGCGTCGCCGCGGCCTCCGGGCCGACGAACTTCACTCCCAGGATCACGAACGCCATCACCACCACGGTCGTCACGAACGCCACGACCGCGTCGGTCTGCTTGGCCTTGCGGAACAGCAACCCCAGCAGGAACGCGCCCAGCAGGGCGCCGTAGGTGAACCCGGCGATGGACAACCCCTGCTCCACGATCGGGTTGCCGCGCCGCGTCAGCGAGGCGAACAGCCCCGCGCACACGATCAGCAGACCGGCCCACACCACGGTCCAGATCCGACCCTGCCGGAACACCTCGGCCTCGCTCATCGGCCGCCGCACCAGCTTCTGGTAGATGTCGGTCACCGTGGACGAGGCCAGCGCGCCCAGCGACGACGACAGCGCCGCCGCGAGGATGCCCGCGATCACGAACCCGCTCAGCCCGGACGGCATGTCCCGCACGATGAAGTTGGCGAACAGCTCGTCGTTGTTGTTCAGCCCCAGGTCCTTGACCGGGTTCGCGCCCTTGTAGAACGCCCACAGCATCACGCCGATGAACAGGAACAGCGCGAACTGGAGGAACACCACCACACCGCTGGCGATCAACGCCTTCTGCGACGCACGAACGTCCTTGGTGGCCATCAGCCGCTGGACGATCAACTGGTCCGCGCCGTGCGAGGCCATCGACAGCACCGCGCCGCCGATGAACGCGGTCAGGAGCGCGTACTGCGAGGTCAGCGGGTTGGCGGCGAAGTCGAGGACCTGGAACTTGCCCGCGTCGGCCGCCGCCGAGAACCACCCGTCGGGCAGCTTGCCGGACAGCACCACGATCACCGCGACCGCGCCGAGGACGTACCAGAGCATCTGGATGGCGTCGACCCACACCACGGCCCGCACGCCGCCCAGGAAGCTGTAGACGACCATCGCGGCGCCCAACACGACCACGATCGCCCAGTAGGACGCGTTGATCCCGTACGCCGCCAGCACGACCTTGACGGGGATGGCCGTGGCGAACAGCCGCAGGCCGTCGGCGAGCAGCCGGGTGATCAGGAACGTCACGGACGCGGTGGACTGCAACCCGCCGCCGAACCGCTTGCCCAGGAACCCGTACGCCGTGATCAGGTTGCCCGCGATGTACTTGGGCAGCAGCACGAACGACACCACGATCCGGCCCAGCAGGTAGCCGATCGCCAGCGACAGGAACGTCATCGTCCCGCCGTAGGCGACCGTGGGCACGGACAGCACGGTCAGCGTGGACGTCTCCGCGGACACCACCGACACGCACACGACCCACCACGAGATGCGCCGCTCGCTGACGAAGTAGTCCGTGGCGGAGCGCTGCCGGCCGCCGATCCACACCCCCAGCAGCGGCATCCCCACCAGGAACAGCACGATGATGGCGACATCAAGTGCGCGCACGGTGTCCTCCAATCACTTTGAGCCCGGTGACGGCGGTGGTCACGGGCTCGGGCAGGCGCAGGGGTTCGCGGCCGGGGGTGATCGAGCCGAGCAGGCGCGGGCCGGACGCGCCGGTGGCGGAGGGCACGTTGGCGGGCACGCCGTGCCAGGTCAGGAAGCCGAGCAGGGCGGTCAGGTAGGCCTCCTTGGCGTCGCCGGGCAGGCCCAGTTCGTCGCTGGAGCGCAGCTCGACCCTGCGCTGGAGGGAGTCCACCAGGACCGGGTTGCGCATCCCGCCGCCGGACCCGATCACCAGCCCGTCGCACTCGGCGGCGATGGTGCGGGCGGTCAGCTCGGTGAGGGTGGCCAGGAGGTCTTCGGCCTGGATCACCAGGCCTTCGGTCATGCGGTCCAGGTAGGCGCGGTTGAAGTGCTCCTTGCCGGTCGACTTCGGCGCGGGCAGCGCGTAGTAGGGGTCGGCGAGGAGCCGCCGCAGCAGTTCTTCGCGCACCCGGCCGCGCGCGGCGAACTCGCCGTCCACGTCGGCGGTGCGCAGGCCGTTCGAGAGGACGGTCATGGCGGCGTCCATCAGGGCGTTGCCCGGCCCGGTGTCGTAGGCGATCACACCTTCGGGCGAAACCTTCGTGATGTTCGCGATGCCGCCGATGTTCAGGGCGACGGCGTTGCCCAGCTCGGCGAGCCACAGGGCGTCCAGCGTGCTCGCCAGCGGTGCGCCGTGGCCGCCGGCGGCGACGTCCCGCACGCGGAAGTCGGCGACGACCGGCAGCCCGGTGCGCTCGGCGATCCACGCCGGCGCGCCTACCTGGAGCGTGCCCAGGCACCGGCCGCCCTCGACCCAGTGGTGCACGGTCTGCCCGAGCGAGGCGACCAGGTCGGCTTCGTGCTCGTGAGCCGCCGCCGCGAACACTTGGCCCAGCCGGGTGTCCAGGACGCAGAGGTCGGCGGCGCTCGCGGGTGGCTCGCGCAGCTCGGGCGGGAACGGGTGCTCGGCGTGCGCGATCGGGCGCAGCACGACGGTCGGGCCGTCGAACGAGAAGTCGCCGACGGCCACGTCCACGGCGTCCATCGACGTGCCGGAGATGAGCCCGATCACCCTCACGCCCTGTGTCCTATTCCACACAGACCGCAGGCGCAAGGGTCCACGTGGGAAAGTTGCCGGAAATCAATCCAGCTCGTTGGATTGTCACGGACCGTGGCGTGCGAGGATTGCGCCGTGTCCACGGAGCTTGTGATCTGGATCGTCGTCGTTGTCGCGGCCCTGCTCGCGGTCGCCCTCGTGACCGGTGTCGTGCTGTCGCGCAAGCGGCGCATCAGCCTCGCCGAACGCGAAGAGGACAAGCCGGCCGTCAAGGGGAACTACCAGGCCGGCAGCGGGGTCACGTTCGCTCCCAAGACGACGGAACCGAAGCCCGCGGAGACCACACCCGAACCACCGGCTCCCGTCGACACCGCGCCGACCGACGTCTCGACCCCCGTCACCGACACCGCTCCCGTCACCGACACCGCCCCGGTCGAGCACCCGGTCGCGGACCGCACCGAGGTGGACGGCCAGCCGGGCGTGGGCGACGACGCCAGCGTGCCCCGCGACTCGGTCAAGCGCGGGTTCGTCGACATCGACCTCCCGGTCGAGGCCTCCGAGATCGAGGAGATCGAGCCCACCGCCGGCCGGCTGGAACGGCTGCGCGGCAAGCTCTCCCGGTCCCGCTCGACGCTCGGCCAGGGCCTGCTGGGCCTGCTCGGCGCGGGCGACCTCGACGAGGACTCGTGGACCGACGTCGAGGACACCCTGCTCATGGCCGACCTCGGCGCGGCGGTGACCGACCAGGTCGTCACGAACCTGCGCGAGCGCATCGCGACCCGGGGCGTCCGGACCTCCGAGGACGCCCGCACGCTGCTGCGGGAGGTGCTGGTCGAGGCGCTGCACCCGGACATGGACCGGTCCGTGCACGCCCTGCCGCACTCCGGCAAGCCCGCCGTCGTGCTCGTGGTCGGCGTGAACGGCGTCGGCAAGACCACCACCACCGGCAAGCTGGCCCGCGTCCTGGTCGCCGACGGCCGGTCGGTGCTGCTGGGCGCGGCGGACACCTTCCGCGCCGCCGCCGCCGACCAGCTGGAGACCTGGGGCTCGCGCGTCGGCGCGCAGACCGTGCGCGGCGCGGAGGGCGCGGACCCGGCGTCGGTCGCGTTCGAGGCGGTCAAGCAGGGCGTGGCGGCGGGCGTCGACACGGTCCTGGTCGACACCGCCGGCCGCCTGCACACCAAGACCGGCTTGATGGACGAGCTGGGCAAGGTCAAGCGCGTGGTGGAGAAGCAGGCCGAGGTGGACGAGGTGCTGCTGGTCCTCGACGCCACCACCGGTCAGAACGGCCTCACCCAGGCGCGGGTGTTCGCCGAGGTGGTCGACGTGACCGGCATCGTGCTGACCAAGCTCGACGGCACCGCCAAGGGCGGCATCGTCTTCCAGGTGCAGCGCGAGCTGGGCGTGCCGGTCAAGCTCGTGGGCCTCGGCGAGGGCGCCGACCACCTGGCGCCCTTCGAGCCGGCCGCGTTCGTCGACGCCCTGCTGGGCTGACCGCTCACGGGCAGTGGTGCCAGCACTCCTTGACCTCCCGGCGTTCCGGGAAGACGTGGTAGTGCAACGGCTCCAGCGCGGACCGCACCACGTACGGCCGTCCGGCGGGCGGCTCCTGTGGCACGACGTACCGCAGCCGCCCGGTCTCCGGTGTCCGCCAGTCGTCCCGGTTGGTCGCCCGGACGCGGGCGCCCGGGTAGGTGCGGCGGTACCGCGCGATCAGGTCGACCAGCCACTGCACCCGGTCCGCGGTGTCGGCGGCCGGCACGGGGTCCAACCGGGACCCGTCGGACCAGCGGCCCACCACCTGGCGGTCGTCCCAGTGCAGGGTCAGCGTGCGTCCCTCGTAAGTCACGCGGGAGATCATCACCGCTGAGGTCCCGCCGGGCACGGCGGGGTCGCTCGATCGTGGGAAAACGGTGGTGTCGCGCGGGGTCAGTCGCGCAGCTTCGCCAGCAGCGGCCCGAGTTCCCGGTCGCCGGTCACGTGCCCGAACGCGTCGCTCAACGCCGCCTCGTACACCGGCAGGGCTTCCGCCAGCACCTCGCGCCCCAGCGGGGTGATCCCCGTGTAGACCCGCCGCCGGTCCCGCTCGCAGTGCCGGCGCTCGGTCAGCCCGGTCCGCTCCAGGCGCAGGACCAGCCGGCTGACCGAGCTCTGGTTGAGCTGCGTGACCTCTTCCAGTTCCTGCATGTGCAGTTCGCCCGACTCGGCGTTGGCGAGCGCGACGAGCGCCAGGAACTCGGAGAACCCGATGTCGGCGCGCCGCTGCAAGACCTTCTGCATGGCGCCGCCGACCCGGGCGTGCAGCGCGGACAGCCGGGCCCAGAGCTGGCCGTCGCTGGAGAGGGCCACCGGGCGTCCGGAGCTGTCCGTCATGGCGGCCTCCCTGATCTATGGTCGTACATACATATGCTAGCGCGCCGGTGCCGCTCGCGAGGTGAGCTTGAGCCCCACCACGCCGCCGATGATCAGGACGAAGCACGCGACCTTGAGCGGCGACAGCGACTCGTGGAAGACGATCGTCCCGAAGACGACCGTGCCGACCGACCCGATGCCGGTCCAGACGGTGTAGCCGACGCCGACGTCGAGCGTCTTCACGGCGAGGCTGAGGAAGAAGATCCCCACCGCCGCCGCGAGCACGGTCGTGATCGACCACCCGAGGTGGGTGAACCCCTCGGACCCGTTGGTCCCGAGGGCGAACACCACCTCGAAGACGGCCGCGATCAGCACGTAGGTCCAGGCACGCTTGTGGTTGTCCACCGAAGTCCTCCGCGGGGTGTTGGGGGGCTCAGGCGCCGGCTGCGACGCGCAGGCCGACGACGCCGAGGATGATCGCGCCGAAGCACAGGGCGCGGGCGGCGTTGATGCGTTCCTTGAACAGGAAGACGCCGAACACGACCGTGCCGATCGACCCGATGCCGGTCCAGATCGTGTAGCCGACGCCCACGTCGAGCGTCCGCAGCGCCAGGCTGAGGAAGTAGATCCCGCCGGCCGCCGCGACCAGGGTCACCACGGACGGCAGCGGGCGGGTGAACCCCCGCGACGCTCTCGTGCCCAGAGCGAAGACGATCTCGAAGACGGTGGCGATGGCGAGGTGGAGCCAGTGCATGGGCCGACCTTCCGTGACATCTGCATGTGCATTAACTGTATGCACATGAATATAACTGGGTCAACGGAGATCCACACCACCCCGACGGGGACCGGTCGAGGCGTCAGGCCAGGGCCGACTGGGCCGACAGGCGCTTCGCGATGTCCAGGACCTCGGGCAGGATCCGCTCGACCGCCTCCTTGGTCAGCCGCCCCTCCGGCCCGGACACCGACACCGCGGCCAGCGTCGGCGCGCCCACCAGCGGCACGGCGATGCACCGCACGCCCAGCTCCTGCTCGCTCTCGTCGAGCGCGTAGCCCTGCTCGGCGATCCGGTCCAGCGAAGCCAGCAACTCGTCGGCGTCCGTGATCGTGTTCGGCGTGTAAGCCGGCAACCCGGTCCGCTCCAGCAGCGCCCGCACCTCGTCCCGCGGCAGCTGCGAGAGGATCGCCTTGCCCACTCCGGTCCCGTGCGGCAGCAGCCGCCGACCGACCTCGGTGAACATGCGCATCGAGTGCCGCGACGGCACCTGCGCCACGTACACGACCTCGTCGCCGTCGAGCACGGCCAGGTTCGCGGTCTCCTCCACCTGGTCCACCAGCGCCGCCAGGAACGGCCGCGCCCATGTGCCGAACTGCCGAGACGCACTCTCGCCCAGCCGGATCAGGCGGGACCCGAGGGTGTACCGCCGGTTGCTGTTCTGCCGCACGTACCCCAGCGTGACCAGGGTGCGGATCAGCCGGTGGATGGTCGGCAGCGGCAGCCCGGACGTCGTCGCCAGTTCCGACAGGCTCGCCTCGCCACCCGCGTCGGCGAGCCGTTCGAGCAGGTCGAAGGCACGCTGTAGGGACTGCACCCCGCCCGAGGACTCCCGTGCCATCCTGACCAACCCCTCCGTTGCCGTTCCGCAATGCGATAACTATAGTCCGCGAAGTAGAAACCAGCGCCAGGAAGGTGGAACCCCATGTCCGGTATCCGCGTGCTCGGGGGCGAAGTCGAGCGCGGCGAGCAGATCCTCACGCCGGACGCGCTGGAGTTCGTCGCGGGTCTGCACCGGGCCTTCGCCGCCACCCGGGACGACCTCCTCGCGCGCCGCGCCGAGCGCCGGCCGCTGGGTTTCCTCGACGAGACCAGGCACGTCCGCGAGTCCGACTGGCGGGTCGCCGAGGCGCCCGAGCCGCTGCGCGACCGCCGGGTCGAGATCACCGGGCCGACCGAGCGCAAGATGACCATCAACGCGCTCAACTCCGGCGCGAAGGTGTGGCTCGCCGACCTCGAAGACGCCAACACCCCGCACTGGCACAACGTCGTCTCGGGTCAGGTCAACCTCTACGACGCCGCCCGCGGCACCATCGACTTCCAGTCGCCGGAGGGCAAGTACTACTCCCTCAAGGACGGCGACCACCCCACCATCGTCGTGCGCCCGCGCGGCTGGCACCTGCCCGAGCGGCACATCGAGGTCGACGGCAGGCCGGCCGTCGGCGCGCTGGTCGACTTCGGCCTGCACTTCTTCCACAACGCCGCCCTCGGCCGGCCGTACTACTACCTGCCGAAGATGGAGAGCCACCTCGAAGCCCGGCTGTGGAACGACGTCTTCACCGCCGCGCAGGCCGAACTGGGCATCCCGCACGGCACCGTCCGCGCGACCGTGCTGATCGAGACGATCCCCGCCGCGTTCCAGATGGAGGAGATCCTCCACGAACTGCGCGACCACGCGTCCGGCCTCAACGCGGGCCGCTGGGACTACCTGTTCAGCGTCATCAAGTACTTCCGCGACGCGGGTGCGGACCACGTGCTGCCCGACCGCAACAGCATCACCATGACCGCGCCCTTCATGCGCGCCTACACCGAACTGTTGGTCCGCACGTGCCACAAGCGGGGCGCGTTCGCCATCGGTGGCATGGCGGCGTTCATCCCGAACCGGCGCGACCCCGAGGTGACCGAGCAGGCGCTGGCGAAGGTCCGCGACGACAAGACCCGGGAGTCCAACGACGGTTTCGACGGCAGCTGGGTCGCCCACCCGGACCTGGTGCCGGTGTGCCGGGAGATCTTCGACGCCAAGCTGGGGGACAAGCCCAACCAGCTCGACAACACCCGCCCCGAAGTCTCTGTCACGGCTGAACAACTGCTCGACTTCACGACCGCCGGCGGGCACGCCACCCGCGCCGGCCTGGAGAGCGCCGTGGACGTCGGCGTCCGCTACCTGCTGTCGTGGCTGGCGGGCAATGGCGCGGCGGCGATCCACAACCTCATGGAGGACGCGGCCACCGCCGAGATCTCGCGGTCCCAGCTGTGGCAGTGGGTGCACAACGACGTCGTGCTGGACGACGGCACCCCTGTCACCGCCGAGCTCGTGCGCGCTGTCCTGGCGGACACCAAGGCCAAGCTCGACGGCGAACACCTCGACCTCGCGGTAGAGCTGTTCGAGCAGGTGGCGCTGGCCGACGACTTCGTGGACTTCCTGACGCTGCCCGCGTACGAGCGGATCTGACGTGCCGCGGACTTCCCTGGACCCGGCGGCGGTCGCGGCTCTCACCGCGCGGCTGCCCGCCGTGGACCTGCGGTCGCCGGCGGGCCGCCAACCGGTTCACACGTGTTACGTGCCGGCCGACAAGGTCACCGACTCGACCGTCGCCGACTGGGGCGCGCAAGCGCTTGCCACACTGGGATCCCGCTCGCCGAGCGCCTTTGCCGCCCTCCTGGACGTCCGCGAGGACCTCCACGACCGCGTCCGCGCCAAGCTGGCCGCCGAACCCGTGGAAGACCTGCGGATCGACTTCGAGGACGGCTACGGCACCCACCCCACCGAGGACGACGACGCCGAGCGCACTGCTCTGCTGGTCCGCCGCTGGGTGTCCGAAGGACGCGCCCCGTCCCGCTTCGGCCTGCGCATGAAGTCCTTCGACACCAAGGCTCTAGTCGAGCGGGGCCTGCGCACCCTGGACATCTTCCTGACCGCACTGGGAGATGTCCCGCCCGGTTTCGTGATCACCTTCCCCAAGGTGACCTCGGTCGAGCAGGTCGAGGTCTTCACCGACGTCCTCGACCTTTTCGGCAGCGACCTCCGCTTCGAGATCCAAGTGGAAACCACCCAGTCCATTGTGGATGCTCGTGGCCGCTTGGCCGTCCCGCGTTTTCTCGAGGCGGGCCGGGGCCGCGTCACCGCCCTGCACTTCGGCACCTACGACTACACCGCGAGCTGCGGCCTGGGTGCGGCGCACCAACACCTGGCCCACGGGGCGTGCGACTTCGCGCGCAACGTCATGCAGGTGTCCGCAGCGGGCCACGGCGTGGAACTGTCCGACGGTTCCACCAACATCCTCCCCGTGGACGACAACATCCACCACGGCTGGCAAACCCACTACACGCTGGTCCGCCGCTCCCTGTCCCACGGCTTCTACCAGGGCTGGGACCTGCACCCGAACCAACTGGTCACCCGCTACGCCGCCGTCTACGCGTACTACCGGGAGACCCTCGCCGCCGACGCTCTACGTCTGAAGGCATATGTCGACAAAGCTGGCGGCACCGTCCTGGACGAACCCGCCACCGCCCAAGCCCTGTCGACGTCCTTCCTCCGCGCACTGGACTGCGGAGCCGTGACCGCCGAGGAACTCCACACCCTCACCGGCCTCACCCTCCCCACCCTGACCGCCCTGGCCCGCCGTACCACGACCTGACCACCACGCCGGCTAGAGGCGTGTCGCGGTGCGGACGAGGTCGGCGACGGCTTTGGACCTGCTGTGCGGTGGCCAGGCGATGACGGTCGTGACCGCGGGGGCGTCCGGTACCGGCACCGTCGCGTGCTCGTCACGCAGGTGGGTTCCGACCGACTCGGGCACCAGCGCGCACGCCCGTCCGAGCGCGATCAGCTGGAACAGCTGGGTGTGGTCGCGCACCTGCGGGCCGGGTCCGTCCGGATAACCACCGCCCCGCCGGGGCCAGCGTGGCAGGGGCAGGTCCGGCAGGGTGGTGACCTCGGCCATCGACAGGTGGGAGCGGTTGGCCAAGTGGTGCCCCGCGGGCAGGACGAGGACCTGCTGTTCGGTGCGCAGGTCCTCGGTGTCGAGTCCGGCCGTCGCGTCGAAGGGGCGGTGGAGCAGGGCGACGTCGGCGTGTCCGTCGCGCAGCAGCGTTCCCTGCTCGCCGGGTCCGCACAGCAGCACCTCGACGGCGACCGCGCCGGGCTCGGCGGCGTAGGCGTCCAGCAGCTTCGACAGCAGTTCGCTGGACGCTCCGGCCTTCGTGGCCAGCACCACGCCGGGTGCCTCGGCGGCTGCGCGGCGGGTGCGGCGCTCGGCGGCCTCGACCGCGGCGAGCGCGGCCCGGGCCTCGTGCAGGAGCACCGACCCGGCCTCGGTCAAGGTGACCGCGCGAGCGGTCCGGTGCAGCAGGACCACCCTGAGCCGCCGCTCCAGCAGTTGGATCGCCCGGGACAGCGGTGGTTGCGCCATGCCGAGCCGCTGTGCCGCCCGCCCGAAGTGCAGTTCCTCCGCGACGGCGACGAAGTACCGCAACTCTCGCGTCTCCACCGGGGCATCGTATCCGGCGTCCACCACGATCGATACCCGTGCGGTATCGCCGTCCACCCAGTCTGTCTTGGACCTCCGACCCGGTTGCGCACCACGCTCGATCGCATGAGTGCACAGACGATCGCGCTGGTGACCGGTGCGAACAAAGGAATCGGGTACGAGATCGCGGCGGGCCTGGGCGCCCTCGGCTGGCGGATCGGCGTGGGCGCGCGGGACCGGCAGCGCCGGGACACCGCGGTGGAGAAGCTGCGGGCAGGCGGGGCCGACGCGTTCGGCGTCCCGCTCGACGTGGCGGACGACGCGAGTGTGGCCGCCGCGGCCGAGTTGGTCGCCGACCGCGCCGGAGGGCTCGACGTCCTGGTGAACAACGCCGCGATCGCCGGCGGAATGCCGCAGACGCCCACCACGGTCGATTTCGCGACCGTGCGAGCTGTGGTGGAAACCAACGTGATCGGGGTCATGCGCGTCACCAACGCGATGCTGCCCATGCTGCGCGCCTCGGCATCGCCGCGGATCGTGAACATGTCCAGCGTCGTCGGCTCGCTCACCCTCCAGACCACGCCCGGCGTCGACCTCGGCCCGATCTCCGCCGCGTACTCGGTGTCCAAGACCTTCCTCAACGCCGTGACCGCCCAGTACGTCAAGGAACTGAGCGGCACCGGCATCCTGGTCAACTGCGGCTGTCCCGGCTACACCGCCACCGACCTCAACGGCTTCCAGGGCATCCGCACACCCCAGCAGGGCGCGGCGATCGCGATCCACCTCGCGACGCTGCCCGACGGCGGACCGACCGGCGGGTTCTTCAACGACGCCGGACCGGTGCCCTGGTGACGGGCTCACCGCGCTAGAACGCGGGCAGGGAATACCAGGCCCGGCCCGGCTCCTCGGCGTCGTCCCGCAGGATCGTGCCCTCGATCAGCCCGTAGGGCCGGTCGGCCGCGTAGAAGACCTCGTTGTCGTTCTCCAGCCCGAACGGCGACAAGTCCACGACGAAGTGGTGCTTGTTCGGCATGGACAGACGTACCTCGGCGACCTCCGACCGCTCCTGGAGGACCGCTTCGCCCATCGCGTACAACGTCTGCTGCAACGACAGCGAGTGCTTCGCCGCGAACGTCCTCAGCAAGATCCCCCGGATCTCCGCGAAGCTCTTCGCCCAGTCGATCCCCGACCCCTGGTACCGCCATCGCGCGGTCACCGAGGTCGCGAGAATCCGATCGGTCACTTCCTTCAACGTCGTGTACCGATCCTTCGGGTACCCGTGGAACTCCGAGCCCGTGGACTTCAGCACCACCAAGTCCTTCAGACCCGACACCACCCACGCCTGCGACCCTTCGACCGTCACCGCCGTGGTCCGCTTCTCGTTCGAACCCTGCACGAACGAGTGGTCGTTCTCCTCGATGCGTTGCCACGAGTGTTCGTCGATCAGGACCCGCGCGCCGGTGATGGCCTCCTGGGACGACACGAAGTGCTTGGCCAGCCTCAGGGCGAAGTCTTCGATCTCGCCGACCGGGGACTCCTTGGCGAAGGCGTAGACGGTGTTCTTCTGCGTGTCCGTCGCCAGGACCGCCGAGTTGTCGCCGGTCAGGTGGGTTTCCGCCAAGTCGCCGCGCAGTGAGGTGCTGACCGTCAGGTCCTTGATCGTGTGCACATCGCCGTCGCGGGTCACGGTGACGAGCCGGTTCTCCGCTTTGCCGTACTGGTTGGGGCCCAAGACGATGGCCATCGGTCAGCTCCCTTGCGTGTCGTGGTTCTGGAGCACCTTCCGCAGGCGCAGTGCGGCGATCTTGCGCAGCTCGGCGTTGACGACCCGTAGTTCGGCACGGGGGTCGTTGGCCATGCGTGCGGCCAGGTCGTCCAACATCCGCTCGCCGCTCAGCCCGGTGGCGCACACCAGGTAGATGTGGCCGAACCGCTCCTCGTAGGCGGCGTTGGCGGCCTTGAGGCGGTCCGCCAACGACGCTGCCACGCCGGACTGCTCGGCTGCCGACCACTTCGCGGACACGCCGCCGTGTGACGACTTCTCGCCGATGCGGGGGTGGCCGGCGATGGCGGCGTGGACCTCGTCGTCGCTCAACTCCGCTGCCGCGTCCGAGGCGGCCAGCAGGGCCTCCTCGCTCGCGTACGGGCGGCCCGCCAGCACGGCGTCCACCCAGCGGGGCACGGCGAGGCATTCGGTGAGCAGCGGGCGGAGCTGTTCGGCCGGTGCGGAGTTGAACCCTTGCAGATCGGTCACCAGGGCTCCCTTTTTCTGTATCGCGGAAACTGATTTCCGCCATGAGGGACGGTACGAGCGGCCTCCGGGCGTGTCAACAGTCTTGCGCCGGTCCGCGAACCGTGCCTACTCTCTCGATGTACGGAAGATAGCTTCCGCATTGTGGAAGGAAGCCGAGATGCGGTACGACGTCAACCTGTCGATCCTGTTCACCGAGCTGCCGGTGCCGGAGCGACCCGCGGCGGCGCGGAAGGCCGGGTTCGACGCGGTCGAGTTCTGGTGGCCCTTCGTCGAGGCCGTGCCCTCGACGGGCGAGGTCGAGGAGTTCGAGGCGGCCGTCCGGGACGCGGGTGTGGCACTGGTCGGCCTGAACTTCTTCGCGGGTGACATGCCCGCCGGCGACCGGGGGCTCGTGGCGTGGCCCGGTCGCGAGGCGGAGTTCCGGGCCTCCGCGGAGATCGCGGCCGGCATCGCGGGCCGGCTCGGCTGCCGCACGTTCAACGCGCTGCACGGCAGCTTCCCCACCACCCCGGCCGCGCTGGAGAACCTCCGCTACGCCGCCGACGTGGCCGCCGAGATCGACGCGACCGTGGTCGTGGAACCCCTCTCGGCCGCACCGGACTACCCCCTGCGCACGGCCGCCGACGCGCTGGCCGTCGTGGACGCGGCGGGCCGCGACAACCTCGCGCTGCTCGCCGACCTCTACCACCTCGCCGTCAACGGGGACGACCTCGACGCCCTCACCACCCACGTCGACCGCATCGGGCACGTGCAGATCGCCGACGCACCCGGACGCGGCGAGCCCGGCACGGCGGACCTGGACCTGGGCGCCCACCTGGACCGGCTCGACGCCGCCGGCTACCGGGGCTTCGTGGGCTTGGAGTACAAGGCCACGCGCTTCCGCGACGGCCTCCCCGACTTCGACTGGCTGTTCGGACCTAAGGACAAGGCATGAGCAGGATCGGATTTATCGGCCTGGGCATCATGGGCACACCGATGGCGGCCCACCTGGTCGCCGCCGGCCACGACGTGACGGGCTTCGACCTCAACGCCGACGCCCGCGCCAAGCTCACCGCGGCCGGCGGCACGGCGGCGGCGGACGTGGCGGACGCGGCGCGGGACGCCGAGGTCGTCATCACCATGCTGCCCAACCACCCGCAGGTGGAGGACGTCGTCCTGGGCACCGTGCTCGACGTGGTCGCCGAAGGCACCCTCCTGATCGACATGAGCACGATCCGCCCGGAAACCTCCCTCGCGGTCGCTGAAGCCGCCAAGGCCAAGAAGGTCAGGGTCCTCGACGCACCCGTGTCGGGCGGCGAGGCGGGAGCGAAGCAAGCCTCGCTCTCGATCATGGTCGGCGGCGAGGAAGCCGACTTCGCCGCCGCGCGCCCGATCTTCGACGCCCTCGGCAAGACCGTGGTGCACGTGGGTCCGCACGGCGCGGGCCAGGTGGTGAAGGCGGCCAACCAGCTCATGGTCGGAGGCATCTACGCCTTGGTGGCGGAGGCGATCGTGCTGCTGGAGGCGTCCGGTGTGGACGCCAAGGCTGGCCTGGACGTGCTCGCCGGCGGCCTGGCCGCCAACCGCATCCTGGACCTCAAGCGGGAGACCATGATCGCCCGCGAGTTCCAGCCGGGCTTCCGGATCGACCTGCACCACAAGGACATGGGCATCGCGCTCGCCGCCGCCCGCCAGGTCGACGTCGCTCTGCCCGTCACGGGCCTCATCGCCCAGCTCATCGCGTCCGCGCGCGCCCAGGGCTACGGCGCCCTGGACCACTCCGCACTGCTCAAGGTCATCGAGAACTTCGCAGGGAGGGCCTG
Organism: Saccharothrix sp. CCNWYY140; assembly: GCF_037401995.1. Classification (NCBI taxonomy): domain Bacteria; kingdom Bacillati; phylum Actinomycetota; class Actinomycetes; order Pseudonocardiales; family Pseudonocardiaceae; genus Saccharothrix; species Saccharothrix sp. CCNWYY140. The sequence continues at coordinate 5,348 of NZ_JBBEGC010000055.1, read as the reverse complement.
ATGGCCAAGGTTCCCGTCATGCAGGCGGTCGTCGACGTCCTCAAGTCCGAGGGCATCGACACCGTGTTCGGCTGCCCCGGCGCGGCGATCCTGCCGCTCTACAAGGCCCTGGAGAACGACGGCATGATCGAGCACCTGATCGTCCGCCACGAAGAGGGCGCGACGCACATGGCCGACGGGTGGTCCCGCACCACCGGCAACGTCGGCGTCGCGATCGGCACCTCCGGCCCGGCCGGCACCAACATGATCACCGGCCTCTACACCGCGCAGGCCGACTCGGTGCCGATCCTGTGCATCACCGGTCAGGCGGCCACCTCCAAGCTGCACCAGGAGGCGTTCCAGGCCGTCGACATCGTGGCCATCGCCGCGCCGGTCACCAAGTGGGCCGTGCAGGTCAAGGAGGCCGCGCAGGCGCCGTGGATCTTCCGCGAGGCCTTCCGGATCGCCCGCTCGGGACGGCCCGGCCCGGTTCTGATCGACCTGCCGATCGACGTGCAGAAGCAGGAGATCGAGTGGGACGCGTCCATCGACGCCCCGCTGCCGGTCGCCAAGCCCGAGCCGCACCCGGCCCGTGTCGAGCGGGCATTGGACATGCTGCTGGCCGCCGAACACCCGCTGCTGCTGGCCGGCGGCGGCGTGATCCTCGCCGAGGCGGGGGAGGAGTTGCAGGCACTGGCCGAGCACCTCCAGGTCCCGGTCCAGGCCACGCTCATGGGCAAGGGCGCGATCGACGAGGACCACCCGCTGTACGCGGGCATGACCGGCATCCAGACCTCCCAGCGCTACGGCAACGCCTCCTTCCTGGAGTCGGACCTGGTGCTGGCGCTGGGCGCGCGGTTCGGCGACCGGCACACCGGCGACCTCGCCACCTACCGGGGTGAGCGCAAGTTCATCCACGTCGACGTCGAGCCGACCCAGATCGGCAAGGTCTTCGGGCCGGACCTGGGTGTCGTCGCGGACGTGAAGCTGTTCCTGCAAGCGTTGTTGGAGCTCGCCCGGTCGAGGCCGAAGGCGGAGCCGAACGCGTGGACCGAGCGGTGCGCCGAGCTGAAGCGGACCCTGTTGCGCCGGGAGGACTTCGACACCGTCCCCGTCAAGGCGCCCCGGGTTTTCAAGGAGATCAACGAGTTCTACGGCCCTGACACCTACTTCGTCACCGCCATCGGGCTCTACCAGATCTGGTCGGGCCAGCACCAGAAGGCGCACAAGCCGCGGCACTACCAGGTGTGCGGCCAGGCCGGTCCGCTCGGCTGGGAGATCCCGGCGGCGATCGGCGTGAAGAAGGCGCTCAAGACCTCCGAGCCGGACGCCGAGGTGGTCGGGATCGTCGGCGACTACTCCTTCCAGTTCCTGGTCGAGGAGCTGGCGGTGGGCGCGCAGTACGACGTCCCGTTCGTGCTGATCATGCTGAACAACGAGTACCTGGGCCTGATCCGGATGGCCGAGGACCACGGCGGCTACGACATGAAGTACGAGGTGGACATCCACTACGACACCAACGGATCGGACAACGTCAAGATCATGGAGGCCTACGGCTGCTCCGGCACCCGGGTCACCGAGCCCGGCCGCATCCGGGAGTCGCTGGAGTGGGCCCGCAAGGAGGCCGAGCGGACCAGCCGGCCGGTGCTCGTGGAGATCATGATCGAGCGCGAGGGCAACACCGCCAACGGCACGTCCATCGCCGCGATGCGCGAGTACGAGCCGTTGCCGTGAGCCCTGTCTCCAGATCCCATGTGGTTGTCGCGCCCGACAAGTTCAAGGGAACGCTGTCCGCCCCGCGGGTCGCCGCCGCGGTCGAGCGCGGCCTGCGGGAGGCGGTCCCGGACCTGGAGGTGCGCTGCCTGCCGGTGGCCGACGGCGGTGACGGCACGGTCGACGCCGCCGTCGCCGCCGGCTTCCTGCGGGTCGGTCGGTGGGTGACCGGCCCGGTGGGCAAGCCGGTGGCGGCGAGCTTCGCCGTGCGCGGCACGACCGCCGTGGTGGAGGTGGCCTCCACCTCCGGTCTGGCGCTGCTGGACGAGCCGGCCCCTCTGACGGCCACCAGCACGGGCGTCGGTGAGCTGCTGGTCAGCGCGCTGGACTCGGGTGCGCGGCGGATCGTGCTCGGGGTCGGCGGCAGCGCGTGCACCGATGGCGGTCGGGGGATGCTCGAAGCCATCGGCGACCGCGACTTCACCGATGTCGAGGTGGTGCTGGCCAGCGACGTGGACAACCCGCTGCTCGGGCCGTCCGGGGCGGCGGCGGTGTACGGGCCGCAGAAGGGTGCCACGCCGGAACAGGTCGAGGTGCTGGAGGAGCGGTTGGCGCGGTTCGCGGAGGAGATCGGGCCGGAGTACGTGGACGTGCCGGGCGCGGGCGCGGCCGGCGGCATCGGGTTCGCCGCCCTGGCCGTGCTGGGCGCGACCCGCCGGCCCGGCATCGAGGTGGTGCTGGAGCTGGTCGGGTTCGCCGAGTCCGTCGCGGGCGCTCGGCTGGTGATCACCGGCGAGGGGTCGCTGGACGCCCAGACCCGGCACGGCAAGGCCCCCGTGGGGGTGGCGACGGCGGCGGGGTCCGTGCCCACCATCGCCGTCGCAGGCCGGGCCACCGTCGACCCCGCCGAGCTGGGCCTGCGCGGCGCTTACGCCCTGCTCGACGTGGAGCCCGACCTGGCCCGCTGCCTGGCCGCGCCCGAGCCGCTGCTGGAGCGGCTGGCCGGTCGCATCGCCGCCGACTGGCTGGGAGAGTGACCGGCATGGACCTGGTGTTCCGCGCGAGCAGGGTGATCACGCCGCAGGGCGAGCGGGCGGCCGACGTGGGCGTCCGGGACGGCCGGATCGAGGTCGTCACCGGGCCGGACGAGCTGTCCGGCGACCGGGTGGTGGAGTTGGGCGACGACGAGGTCCTGCTGCCCGGTCTGGTGGACACGCACGTCCACGTCAACGACCCCGGGCGCAGCGAGTGGGAGGGGTTCCCGACCGCGACCCGGGCGGCGGCGGCGGGCGGTGTGACGACCGTCGTGGACATGCCGCTCAACAGCCTGCCGCCGACCACGTCGGTGGACGCGCTGGAGGTCAAGCGCAAGGCCGCCGACGGGAACGTGCACGTGGACGTCGGGTTCTGGGGCGGGATCGTCCCCGGCAACCGGGCCGACCTGCGGCCGTTGCACGACGCCGGCGTGTTCGGGTTCAAGTGCTTCCTGATCCACTCCGGCGTGGACGAGTTCCCGCACGTCGAGACCGACGAGCTGCGGGCGGCGCTGAGCGAGCTGCGCACAGTGGACGCGCTGACCATCGTCCACGCCGAGGACCCGCACCACGTGACCGAGTCCGGTCCCGGCTACCGCGACTTCCTGGCGTCCCGGCCGCACCACGCCGAGGGACAGGCGATCAGCGGCCTGATCGGGCTGGCGCGGGAGACCGACGCGCGCGTGCACGTGCTGCACCTGTCCAGCGGGGAAGCCCTGCCGGACCTGCGGCGGGCGCGTGCCGACGGCGTGCGGGTGACGGCGGAGACGTGCCCGCACTACCTGACGTTCATCGCGGAGGAGATCGGCGACCGGGCCACGCACTTCAAGTGCTGCCCGCCGATCCGGGACGCGGCCAACCGCGAACTGCTGTGGCGGGGGCTGGCGGACGGGCTGGTGGACCTGGTCGTCAGCGACCACTCGCCGTGCACGCCGGAGCTGAAGGAAGGCGACTTCGCCACCGCGTGGGGCGGGATCGCGAGCCTGCAACTGGGCCTCCCGGCCGTGTGGACGCAGGCGCGGCAGCGCGGTCACGCCCTCACCGACGTGGTGCGGTGGATGGCCTCCGCGCCGGCCGCGCTGGTCGGCCTGACCCGCAAGGGCGCGATCGAACCCGGCCGCGACGCCGACTTCGCCGTGTTCGCGCCGGACGACGCCTTCGTGGTGGACCGCGCGAAGCTGCACCACCGCAACCCCGTGACGCCCTACCACGGCCGCCCGCTGGCGGGGGTCGTGCGGCAGACGTGGTTGCGCGGCAACAGGATCACCGGAGACCGGCCCACCGGCCGGCTGCTGAGCAGGGGAGACGCATGACACCGACCTGGACCCGGCTGCCCGACCTGGCCTCCCGCGCGGTCGGCGGGAGCGTGGTGTGGGCCAACGACGAGCTGTTCGCCGAGCGGGAGAACCTGATCACGCCGGCGGAGGCCGAGTACCGGCCGCACACGTTCGGCCACAAGGGCCAGGTCTACGACGGGTGGGAGACCCGGCGGCGGCGCGAGCCGGGTTCGGACAGCGCCGTGGTGCGGTTGGGGCTGCCCGGTGTGGTGCGCGGGGTCGTGGTGGACACGGCGTGGTTCAAGGGCAACTACCCGCCGTTCGCGAGCGTCGAGGGCACGCACGCCCCGGGCTACCCGAGCCCGGAGGAGCTGACCGACTGGGAGCCGCTGGTGCCCAAGTCACCGTTGGGCGGCGACCAGAAGCACCACTTCGACGTGGACGTCGAGCGCCGGTACACCCACGTCCGGCTCACCATCCACCCCGACGGCGGCGTGGCCCGGCTGCGGGTCCACGGCTCCCCGGTGCCCGACCCGGACCTGCTGGTCCCGGGCGCGCTGGACCTGGCCGCGCTGGAGAACGGCGCCGCGATCGCGGGGTGCAGCAACGACTTCTTCGGCAAGCCCGCCAACCTCATCGCGCCCGGCCACGCCGGGTCGATGGGCGAGGGCTGGGAGACCGCCCGCCGCCGCGAGGAGGGCAACGAGTGGGTGGAGGTCGCCCTGGCCGCGCCCGGCGTGGTGCACCTGGCGGAACTGGACACCACCCACTTCAAGGGCAACGCGCCGGGCTGGGCGTCGGTCCGCGGCCGGGACGCCCGCAAGGACCCGGACGACTGGTTCGAGCTCCTGCCGCGCACCCGCCTGCAACCCGACACCCGGCACCGCTTCCGCGTGGACGCGGCGGAGGCCACCCACGCCCGCCTGGACATCTACCCGGACGGCGGCATGGCCCGGATGCGGTTGTTCGGCTCGCTCACCGACGCGGGCCTCGACCAGCTCACCGCCAGGTACGCCGAACTCACCCGGTAGTTGTCCTCCTCCGGGTGGACGGCGCGTGCGACTTCAGTCGGTTGTGCGCTGGTTCACACCCCTGGAAGCCTGCGGATCACCCTGAAGGGTGACAGGAACTAGGGAGGAACCTGTGCGATCGATCTTCCGAGCGCTGGGCGGTGTCGGCGCGGCCGTGGCGCTCGTCGCCGGCACCGCGTCGGGGGGGGGGGGGGGGGCCCCCCCCCGCCCCCCCCCCCCCCCCCCCCCCCCCCCCCCCCCGCGACCGGAGGACCGGGAAGGGGGTCAGCCGTCGGCGCGCCCGTCCGGGACGACCAGGGCCTGACCGGGCTTGA